>JBGOZZ010000184.1:0-3883 GCA_041480465.1 Methanoregula sp.
AAGGGACTGGTCAGCCTTGAACGTAAAGTCGAGAAGACATTTGTCTATTCAGATGAGGGAAAAGACTACCTCATGCATGGACTGCCCGAAACACAACTTCTGAAATTTATCTCCCGGGACACAATTCTTTCCGATCTCAAAAAACACGGATCATTTAAGATTGGCTTTGGACAGCTGAGAAAAAAAGATCTTATCATCGTAAATAACGGGAATGTTTCAAAGACCGAAGGGGCTACAACCATTAACGATGAAGAAGCCCTGAAAAACCCAAAGCCCCTCGATCCCCGGACAAAAGAACTTATCCGGCGAGGCATCCTGCAGGAGGCCGAAACGGTACGGTACCTGATTGCCATTACCCCGGAGGGACTGGCGCTCGTGAAAAAAGGGCTCGATCTCCGCGAGGAGGTGGGGACCCTCACCCGCGACCAGATCCTTTCCGGTGCATGGAAAACATCAAATCTTCGCCGGTACGACGTGACAAAGCTCCCGAAGAAGGCATATCCCGGAAAGATCCACCCGTACCAGCGGATCATTGCCGAAATGCGGGAGATCCTGCTTGATATGGGATTTGAGGAACTCTACGGGGGTATTGTCCAGCAGTCATACTGGAATTTCGATGCCCTCTTCCAGCCCCAGGATCATCCGGCCCGCGAGATGCAGGATACCTTCTACCTTCGCGAGACCCTCCCTCTCCCGCCGGGGTACGAGAAGGTAAAAGCGATGCACGAGTGCGGCGGGGATACCTCCTCGACCGGCTGGGGAGGAGTCTGGAAAGAAGAGAAGGCCGAGCAGTGCGTGCTCCGGACCCATACCACGAGCGTCTCGATCCAGCACCTTGCGAAAAACCCGACCCCCCCTGTCAAGGCCTTCTGTGTCGGAAGGGTCTACCGGCGGGAGACCATCGATACCACGCATCTTGCCGAGTTCGAGCAGCTCGAGGGAATTGTGATGGACGAGGGTGTCACATTTGGCAACCTGCTTGGGATCCTCCGCGAGTTCTACCACCGCATGGGCTTTGAGGGCGTGCGCTTCAAGCCCTCCTACTACCCGTACACCGAGCCGAGTCTTGACGCTGAGGTCTACCTCGAAGGAATTGGTTGGATCGAGATGGGAGGCGCCGGCGTCTTCCGCGAGGAGGTCACCGCCCCGCTTGGGATCAACTACCCCGTCCTTGCCTGGGGTCTTGGTGTGAGCCGGATCGCGATGCTGCGGCTCGGCCTCAAAGATCTCCGGTACCTGCATCGGAGTGACGTAGCGTTCCTCCGTCAAACCCCTGCGCTCCGCCACACGAAGGGGGGTGTCTGAAATGGCCGTTATCACCCTTCCCTATAAGTATCTCGAGCGGCTCACCCGTACCGACATAAAGACGATCCTCGACAAGGTCGCCCTTATAGGATCGGACGTAGAACGGATCGAAGAGGACCACGCAGATGTGGAGTTCTTCCCGGACCGCCCCGACCTCTTCTCGCCGGAAGGAGTTGCACGGGCTATGCGGGGCTACCTTGGGATCGAGACCGGCCTGCCCTCGTACCCGGTCAAACCCTCGGGGATCTCATTCACCGTCGACCCGAGGCTTGCGGACATCCGCCCCGTGCTCGGGGCAGCGGTTATCCGCGGGGTTATGTTCGACGACGAATCGATCCAGAGCATCATGTCCCTGCAGGAGTCGCTCCACTGGGCGGTTGGCAGGGGCAGGAGCAAGGTCGCAATAGGTATCCACGACCTTGATACGGTCAAACCCCCGTTCCGCTACATCGCTTCGCCACGGAGCAGGAAATTCGTTCCGCTTGATTATACCGAGGAGATGTCGATGGATGAAATCCTCGAGAAGCACCCGAAGGGCAGGGACTACGCGAAGATAGTCAGGGACTTCCCGCTCTTCCCGCTGATCCTGGACAGGGACGATCATGTCCTCTCGTTTCCCCCAATCATCAACGGCGAGCGGACGAGGGTGACCATAGAGACGAAGAACATTCTCCTTGATACGACCGGAACTGACAGGCGGGCAGTCGGCGTTGCTGTCAATATCATCTGCACGGCAATGGCGGAAGCAGGAGCAAAGATCGAAAGCGTCGAGATTGACGGTGTGCAGACCCCGACTCTTGCCCCCGCAGAACGGACTGTGAGCGTGCAGGAGTGCTCAAGGTTGCTCGGGGTTGAGCTGACCGCATCGACAATGGCAGAGTTATTAAGGAAGATGCGGTTCGGTGCAGATCCGGCGGGTGCTGACAAAGTGAAGGTGCAGATCCCCTGCTACCGGGCTGACATCATGCATGACTGGGACCTCTTTGAGGACGTGGCGATCGCGTACGGCTACGACAAGATCCAGGACATGCCTCCGAAGACTTTCACCGTTGGAAAACCCCACCCGGTCCAGGTCTATGCCGCTCTTGCCCGGGAGGTATTCTGCGGCCTTGGCTATCTCGAGGTAATGCCGTTCACGCTGACAAACGAAGACGTGCTTTACAAGAAGATGCGGCGGGAGGAGAAGAGGGGTGTCCTTCATGTCATGCACCCCATCAGTATCGAGAACACAGTGGTCAGGACCGAGCTCCTCCCTCTCCTTCTCGAATTTTTGACCCTGAACCGACACCGAGAACTCCCTCAGCGCCTCTTTACGGTTGGTGACGTTGTCGATTCATGTCTCACATACCAGCAGGCAGCGGGAGTCAGTACTCACCCGGATGCGGATTTCTCAGAAGCGTATGCATCGGCTGATGCTGTGCTCCATGAGCTCTCCATTGACTATACCGTTAAGGAATCCGCAGACCCGGCATTCATCGATGGACGCCGTGGCGATATCATTGTTGCTGGTAACATAGTGGGTGTCTTCGGCGAGATACACCCGGCCGTGCTCAATGCTTTTGAGCTCGAGCATCCGGTAGCGGCGTTTGAACTTGACCTCAGAGCCGTACCGGGATACCCCGGCATGTAAGATACTCTTTTACATCCCGGACGGTGAACTCACCGTAGTGAAAGACGCTCGCCGCGAGGCATGCATCCGCTTTTCCTTTTGTGAAACCTTCATAGAAATGTTCAAGAGTGCCTACCCCACCGCTCGCGATAACCGGGATCTCTGCAGCATCAGAAATGGCAGACGTGATGGCAATATCAAAACCGTTCCTCGTCCCATCAGTTTCCATACTCGTCAGAAGGATCTCCCCTGCGCCGCGTTCCTCGGCTTCCCGCGCCCATGCGACAGCATCGATGCCGGTTGGCTTGCTGCCCCCGTAGATGACAATTTCGTACCAGCAATGAGATCCACCTTCCAGCCGAACCGGGATGGCATTCCTGTTCTCGGAAAAATTCCGTCGGACATCCATCGCCACAACGATGCATTGCGTCCCGAATGATTCAGCTCCTTTTGTGATCAGCGCAGGATCATGCACTGCGCTTGTATTGATGCTCACCTTGTCAGCACCTGCCCGGAGGATTTGCTGGATATCGGAAAGTGAGCGGATGCCGCCTCCGACGGTCAGCGGCAGAAAAAGCTCGTCAGCGGCCCGTTTTATCAGCTCAATGATGATCCCCCGCTTCTCTTTTGATGCAGTAATGTCGAGGAATACGACCTCGTCAGCGCCCTGCTCATTGTATCGTTCAGCCAGCTCAACCGGATCACCGGCATCACGGAGCCCCAGGAAATGTGTCCCCTTCACCACCCGTCCTTCCTTAAGGTCAAGGCAGGGGATAATCCGTCGTGTGAGCACCATGGGTAAATCTGGGCGTGCTACCCCTATCTACATTTCCCCAGCCCGTCGATATTTCAGTGGATGGCAAAGAGTTTTGGGAGTTTTTATGTAACTTGGCGTGCCTACTCATAGGGTACATCAGTATCGGGCCGGTGCCTCAAAGAGCTCCAACCCGGGAGGATTTTCATGAGTAC
>JBGOZZ010000185.1:0-3871 GCA_041480465.1 Methanoregula sp.
GCGGGATCGGCCGACTGGTGGTAACGCATGAAGATATGGTGTGCGGTTTTACCGACAATCTCAATTTTTCCTGTCGCATGTGACATGACGAACCGGGCACGTTTCGCAAGTCCTGAACATGCCTGCCAGGATTTCTGGATAATTTCATACGATTGTTCGACCGGGACCTGGAAGATCCGGTTTCCGATCGACGGCCGGCACTGGAAGATGTAATACGGCGAGATTCCCGCAAATGCAAGTTTCCGGAAGAGTTCGGTGAATATTTCCGGCTCACTGTTGATACCGCTGAGAATCGGCGTCTGGCTGACTACCATGACCCCGGCTTTCTGCAGTTCGTTTGCTGCACGGACTGATACGTCGGTAAGTTCCCGCGGGTGGTTGAAATGTGCCATCAGGTAAATGCGTTTTTCCGGTGTGCTGTAGCGCGAGAGAACATTGCAGAGGTCCGGGTCATCGAGGATCCGGTACGGGTTGTAGGCCAGCATCTTGCTGCCGATCCGGATGATATTGACATGGTCAATCCCGCGGAGCTGGTGCAGGATTGATTCGAGCTGGCGGGTTTCAAGGGTCAGGGGATCCCCGCCGGTTAACAGGACATCCGTTATCTCTGTATGCTCGCGGATGTAGTCAATCCCTTCAGAAATATCCTTCACCGTCTCGCGTTCATTACCCATGAACAATCGTTTGCGGAAACAGAACCGGCAGATACCCCCGCAGACATCGGTCAGGAGCAGGAGTCCGGTCTGGCTGTATTTATGCTGCAGGCCGGGTTTTCTGGTAAAATCTTTTTCACACGAAGGGTCGGGACATCCCCCTCCACTGAATTCAGAAGGATCCGGGATGACTATCCTGCGAAGAGGATCGTGTCCGTCTTTCCAGTCAATCAGCGACAGGTAATATTCATTGGATCGGAACGGGAATGTGTCACTCACCGTCTCCATTGCGTCACGCTCCTTCGAAGTGAGCCCGACAAGGTTGTCAAGCTCGGATATCGTACTCAGGTATTTCTGGTTCATCATACACCACGGTTTTTTAACGTTGTGCTCTGCCCGTTTTAGTGGGCATGTGCCCGGGTAATGCGAAAAATCTCCTGATTGCCAGCAAAGGAAATTGGGCGTACTAGCTATGCACTACTCCGGTAAACGTTAATGAGAACGTATCCTTTAAACCCTTTGTGTAATTCCGGCGTTACACGTCAGAAAAGAGAAACAGGGGCAGAAATTCAGTCCGAAGATGATCCTGAATACGGGATTAGGCTGTTGTTGGGAGGGGCAGCCTGGGGTCTTACCTGCGTCACATGGAGAAAAAGGATACTGGTTTTTGTCCATTAAAGATATATCTGCATATTAACTATCTCACGTCCGGTCTGCCTTTTTTCCGAAGCCTCACCTCAGACGAGGATGAAATTAAATGCCACGAGAGATATTACGAGTAAAACACATGCATGCTTAACACCCGCTGCAAGTGATGATTCCCCCATCTGGCCGGCAATAAGCCCTGAAAACAGTGCCTGGACAAGACACGCGTGGTAAAGGAGCCTCCCGAAAGTTGCAATTGGAACCGATCCAATTCCTGAAAGTGCTCCGGTTGCAGGAAGCCCTTGTGTTGATATAGTAGCCAGGACAGGGAGAAACTGCGTTGTCAGGACACCTACAACGAAGAGGAATACGAAGAACGAGAGATACACGATAGCAGTGTAAATAAACATCTCCGCAAGGCGCTCTTTTTTCAGTATTTCGGTCATTTTTGCATCGATGGAGGCAATCGACAGGACTTCACCGATATGTCCGCTCATCTCGCTTGCCTTGGTGATAAGAGTGACAGTCCGTGCGATCGAAGGTGCCCTGACCCGCTCTTCAAACCTCACCAGTGCTTCGGTAAAATTCGCTCCCCAGTCCATGTCCCTCTTTATCCTCCTTATTTCATAGCTGATAAGCCCAAGATTGGTGTTAATCATGATAGAAATTGCCTGGGCAATGGTGAGTCCGACCTGGTTTATTCCTGCCATCCGTTCAAGGAAATCCGGGATAAGTTCCTGAATACCATGAACCTTGTGAGCCCAGATCTCATAGAAGATTGAATAGGGAATGAGTACGATGAGCAGTGCGATCACGATATGATCATCGATGACACTGATGAATGTCTCAATGTTCGTGTAATGAGGAATTTGTAAAAAGGCGAAAACAATATAGAGAGTGGCGGCCGGGATGGTAACATACAGGGTAAGATTGACGTTTTTGATGAAACTCTCAAGGGGGTGACGGATAAAATACACAAAATTCCTGAGCCGGTCGTATTTTTTCAGTTGCTCAAAAAGGGATTCTTCATCTCTTTTCCGGTAAATTTCGACATCTGAATAGGTCCGAAGCCATGTTGTCCTGATGTAGCGTTCGGTCTTCTCGGCATTGACCGAGATGAGATGAATAAAAAGAATAAATACCATTGATCCAACAGGCATGATCGCGTAAGTGACAAGCGTCAGCTGGAGCACAGCGGATCCTCCCATCATCCCCATTACAACCATGATGATAATCAAAAAAAGCGGCCCTGCGACAAAGAGGGTGACATAGGATTCGGCGACGAGAGAAAGGAGAGTAAGAAACTGCTTCTGTTCAAAGCGTGCTTCTTCCTGGTAAAGCCTTACCCGCATAGAGAGAAACTCTGCCATGTTTCCACCGCTCTCAATCACGGAAAGCAGGTCTTCTAAGAAATCTTTGAGCTTCTCAGAGGGGGTGGTATCAGCGAGATGGCGGATGGCAGTTAGGATATCATATCCAAAAAAGTCCGCATCTCTTACAATCTGGCGAAAATCAAGGGCAACTTCGCCGTAAATATCCGCCCGATCTGAAAGGGAGCGGAAGATAGTCATCAGCTCGGCGCCGCCCCTTCGCATCGCGTACATGTACGCAACCGCGTTGTGAAGGGTAAGGTTGATTTTGGTAGCACGGTTTCTTTTTTTGATACCGGGGATCCTTAAAAGAAGGGAGTATCCGAAATATGTTCCCAGGATGAACGATACAACCACCACAAAAATCTGAACAGATACTATGCCGGGGGCAGTGCTCAGGACTGACGGTACCGGGAGGTTGAACACATTATAAATGCCAACTTTTCCGATCTGAATCTGCAGGGTCAGGGAGGTACTGACAAAAAATCCAAGGAGAGCAAAAAGTAAACCCCCCAGAACTGAGAATTTAATTGATCGCCATAAGAACTGCTCCAGGGTCAGGCCCGTTCTTACCGATATCAGGTCTGCATGAAGGCGGGAATAACGGATGGGGTCATGGTGTATCCATTTCCTGACGTACTGTCGTGCATTCATTGGAGTACCTTACGCAGGTCAGCGATATTGGCAAGGACCTTCCGGGCATCAATATTATAACTGTGGAAGAGGGATGCAACGGAAATATAATCCTTTATACCCTGTTTTTGCATTGCTTTAAGAACGTTTGTACGTGTGCCAATTTCAGATTCAAGCTGTTCCCTTGTCCATCCCCGTTTTTGTGCGATGTCGGCATATATCTCTGACCGTCCGGTATAACTCAGCACATCACGGACCGGATCATACACGAAGACGTTATTGACCCGCACGTTGCCGGTAGAGGGATCGATTCCGGCAATTTCAACAATTTCCTCAACGCGACGAACCCGTTCTTTCCCGCGATAGATCAATGCCTGGACACTGACAATGTTCAATGCCTGGAGCATGTTCCGTGGTACATTCAGGGGTTCACTTTCAAGACGATGGATCGCCGCGTCTACATTTCCCGCGTGCATGGTTGAGAAGGTGGTATGCCCGGTATTCATTGCCTGGAAGAGCGTCTGTGCCTCGGGACCCCGCACTTCACCAACGAGGATGAACTCAGGACGC
>JBGOZZ010000186.1:0-3864 GCA_041480465.1 Methanoregula sp.
GCTGGAAGAGGAAAAAGGGATGGATGATCAGGAAACATTTCCCTGTCAGATTTGCGGGGAACATAAGAGGAAAAATGATCTTGTACCTGCGGCGTTGATTCGAGCATCGATCGTTGAGGTAATCGTAAAGGAACATCCGGTGTGGTTACCGGGCGGGTACATCTGTTATGCTGATCTTAACCGGTTCAGGATGGATTATGTCCGGGATGTTCTGGAAAAGGAGAAAGATGAGTATTCTTCGCTCGAAGAGAGCGTCAGGTATGTCGGGAAGGAAGAGGACCATCTCCCAAAAAATATCAATGTCGAATTAGATAAGGAACTGACTTTTGGCGAACATCTTGCCGATAAAATTGCCGGTTTCGCCGGCAGCTGGATATTTATTGCAGTGTTTGCCGGTATCATTTTCCTGTGGGTCGCTCTGAACACCTATATTTTACTGTCCAGGCCATTCGACCCGTACCCCTATATCCTGCTCAATCTTGTCCTTTCTGTCCTTACTGCAGTTCAGGCTCCCGTGATTATCATGAGCCAGAACCGGCAGGAGATGAGAGACCGTCTCCATGATGAACGTGATTACCAGGTTAGCATCCATACGGAACTTGAAATTCACCGGCTCCACAGGAAAATTGATTATCTTCTGACGAGTCAGGGGCAAAGACTCCTGGAAATTCAGAATATCCAGGTGGAACTGCTGGAGGAGCTGGCACGCAAAACACCATAAGGCAGACAGTTTCCTTTTCCCGATCTTCAGTCAGATGCTCCTCACCTGTCTGCTCTGTCCAGCTTAAGCTCACTCAATGCAATTGTAGTTTTAAAAAGGATCTTATGCTGTTCCTGATCCCTTTTTTATGCAATAACACTGATTACTGGTCACTGTATGAACAGGACCAGGATTATTTTCACGCTCCTGTTCTGGATTTTTCTGTCGGTCCTATTTGAACCTTTGAGCGAATTGCTGTTTAATGATCTTTCTTTCGAGACGCAGCTCATTTCATGGTTTTTCTTTCTGGCTGCCGGAACAATAGTAATCAATCTGCTGTGGTACTGGCTTGTACTCCGTAAACATTAGGAGAGTTCGTGCCTGGTGTTTTGCCGTAGCTAATCTTCGTTGTTTATGTATCGACGTATAATTCGGATCGTGAAAATTATCATCGGAAAGGAGGATCGTGAAAAAATCGTGCTGAAAATTTCAGGGAAATGGTGATGGCGGGATAGTACATAAAAAAGGTTCACAAAAATTCTGAACAGATATTCATTATTGGTACGACCGGATGATAATGACCGGCCGGGTCGAGTTCATGACAACGTCATGCACAATGCTGCCGAAAAAGAAGTCATGCAGGCAGCCCTGTGCTGCGGATCTCATCCAGATGAGTGAAACATCCAACACATGGGCAATCCTCGGGATATCGATCCCCGGTTTCCCCGTTACTACAATGGATCTGGTTTTAATGCCCTGTGCAGTCAGATTGTCACAGATCGTATTGAACCGCAGCTCTGCTGCCCTGACAGCCTCCTCAGGATCACCCCCTCCTTCGCTCTTTTCAACTGAATGCAGGAGAATAATCTCTCCAACGCCGTTCATCGTGCCGGCAAGAGTTGTTACCTTTAAGGAGAGTTCTGAAAAATTTGTCGGGCAGAGGATACGGGAGAAGATCATCGGACAGAACTTTTCATAGGTCTTTCCGGTCAGGGCCTCGACGAGTTTATCGGGCATAATCATAACATTGATTTTACTGATACGGCAGAGGAGCTTGGAGGATACATGACTGAAGAGCACACCACTCATGATGCCCTTCATGTTTGCGTGGATAACAATCAGGTCGACACGTTGTTCTTCTGCTTTTTCAAGAATTGCCCCGGTGATATCATCTGAGGTCGTTTCTTCAAGCGTCACCCGGATATCCGGGTTGAGTGTTGTAATGTAGGTTTCTGCCTTCCGGAGGTAGACTTCAGCGGTCTGAACTGCAAGGCCTTCGATCATCTCTGTTCCCATCGGGATCGGGTGCAGCCTGATCACGTGGAGAAGGATTATTTCCCGGATCCCGGGAATGCCGGTAATACAATGGAGTTCAGTCTTTGCTTCTTCGGAAAAATCGGTTGGGAACAGAATTTTTTTAAACATTACTTCACCCCGGTTATTCTATTCATGAGATCTGCAGCGGACATCGTGGAAGGGAAATGACCTTATTAAAAACAATACATACTGCTCACATTATATAATGGTATGGGGATTTATCACCCTCTTCCGTAGCCACGTTTTTGTTGTCAATCACCGCCGGGTAGAAAAATTCCCCGGTACTGCCTCAATACCGGCAAGACTATCCCTGGACATGGTGCGCTCATTGCCGCTATACATCGTTACCGGGAATTCCCCGGGATACCCGTGGTGCTGCAGTTATAAGAATTCTCTTGGGAGCCGCACGCTGCCGGACAATAATTCACAATTCCCTGAGTATTTTTAATTAATCAGCCGCTGTACCCTTCAGTCCCTTCTTTTTCTGGTTCGTGCATAGTTCTTTTGCAATAATGAGGATCGCACAATGGTTATCAAAAAACCATGCGCAGTCCCTGCCACTGCAGGGGACTTCGATGATCATCCCCTCGGTACTGACTGCAGGTCCGAACTTCATGGGACATTTTTTCTGGGATGGCATACAGAAGAGTTGGTTGTATCTACAAGAACCTTTCCTGCAAACAAACGTTGATACCATCATGCTATACGTCAGGACTTCCAATAGTACTACAATCACAAACGATTTTGGCACTACCACCGCTTTCCTGCGGGATTACTCAAAAACAGCGGTAAACTCCACATCTTCTGCAAGATCCTCTTTATCAGTAAGAGAATTAACCAGCCCGGTTGGGACGTATTTCAATCGGTGTGACAAGCATCTTTAAGGATGATACTATGACGAGACTATCGTTGAAACAAGAGGTTATGGGAACAAGGGCCGGGTACATTATCCGGTTCACGTGCCCTTCCTGCCATACGGAAAATGCGATAATCAATAAAACGCCCAAAGATTTTTACCGCAAAATACGGGATGCACGATGCCATCACTGCAGGAAATGTTCCGCGGTCATGACTCACGGCGCGAATCAGAAACCGGGACATTCTTCCGCGTAACCCTGCGTAAAAATGAACAAAATTATAATAAGCCCCTGGCTCCGTCAATCAGTTCGATGGTGTACCGGTGGGGATAATCAACTTTTTTAAAAGCCAGCGTTCCTAAAATATAAAATCCAAACCGGGACTCCCTGATGCGGTTGCTGTATAAAAAATTCAGCATTGCACTGATTGACTGGGAGGATTTGCCGGACAGATGATGAAATTTTGCAATATCCCGTGCTGATACGTAAGCATGGGTGATATTTTTCTTGAGTAAATAATCGCAAATCAGAGATGCACAATAGTATCGTCTTTTTGAATCTGTCCGGATGCGTCCCATTCCTGCCTCGTTTTTCTTCTGCTTACCAGTATTTGTTGTATGGGACGATATAGGTGCGTATCATTTTTTGATGGGAATATATCACGAAACAGCGTTCCGGAATACGCGTGAGTCAGGACATCACCGAACAAAGGCGATCTTTTCCTGTCGGTTTTTGGGTATTGCACCCTGAGATCAGAGGTAGGATCCGCTATCGCTTCCCCAATCCTTTTTATGGTGACGGCCTATTATTCCATAAAGGGATCATCTATGGCTATTCGAATCGCGTATTTTTCATGGAAGGGGCACACGCAGAAGGTTGCGACTGCCCTTGCTGAACGGGTGAATGCAGAGCTGGTCAGGATCGAACCGCCCGGTACATTCAATATAGCGATCGGCGGGATGAAGGCATTCCTGTCGATGAAATCGCCCA
>JBGOZZ010000187.1:0-3815 GCA_041480465.1 Methanoregula sp.
GAAACATAGTACCGTGGTGATGAAAAAGCGGGTGATAAAAAATGTTTTGTTCTTTTATTTTTTACAGCATCAGGTTCACCTGTCTACATGTCTGAGCTGATGGTTGCCATGCCGTTCGGGACCGCTTATGAAGCAGTTCAAAGATCGTTTAAAAATAAATGAATTCTCGAATCCTGACGGTTTTTATTATTATTTCTCCTCGCGAATGAAATACCAGGATAAACCTGGCATCGAAGAAGTAAACGAATCTCTGGATTGAATCTTTTACTAAAAAATAGAAAAATTACTGGACTTTAATATCCTTTTTCCCGGCCCAGAGTCCATGGAGGTTGCAGTACTCGACAGCGTGAATGACCCCTCCTTTGGACAATTTCATCTTCAGGATAACTTCCGGCTGGGCTGTAACGGGAGTTAACGAGACCTTGGCCAGGACTACCGGGTTAAAAGCCCGTCCCTCCTCCTCAAGCGTTACCATGATCCACCGTATCGAGTGTTCAACCGTGTTCGGGTGCGGCCCTACGGTAACTTTCAAATCAAAGGCTTCATCTGGTTTTACTCTTGCCGGTGCATCAATCTTTGGCGTATGACTTTCCCGCTTGCCGAGTGCTTCCCCGGCAGCGGCATCAAAGGTATAAATCAGGTTTCCGAATGCATTTTCAACCATATCATCAACTCATAAAAATTCATCCAGGTCATTTGATCATTACCGCGAATCTCCGGTTACTCTTCCGGGAACTGCGGCGGGATTCTTGCGCACCAGTTTGCGCATTGTTAGGATCATCATACCGATATATAAAAATTCTGACGGCGGCAACTAAAAGAAGAGAATAATTGAGCAGTTTATTCATCTTACATGGTATTTCTCTCTGCTGAATTTTATGAATTAATCTCCGGAAACGGGGTAGTAAGAGTATCCACATCCCGGACCGGCTATCTTTGTATGGATTATCCGATGAGGTGACAAATAAACCAGTCTTCCGGGAAAATCCACATGGCTTCCTGGAATTTCTTTTACTGTTATTTTACTACCAGAGACAGTAACAGCCGGAACACCGTGATGACGGTCGATAAAAAAGATTGAACATTTTTTAATTTTATCCCCATCCGTTCAGTTCCATGGTGGCATCGCCAGACACCATCTTGACAAAGCCCGGAACTCCCGGAGCAGTCCAGAATGTAGAGGTCGCTCCCTGGTACAGGGATGTATATTTTGAAGCCGTCGGGTACGTGCCAGCTGGGACGGATACGGGTTCAATACCGACAAAGGTATAGGTTACATCAGAGCTGACCTGGCTGGGATCGCGCTGTGCCTGTCCTCCTGTTGCTGAACAGTCCTGCGTCATCCCTCCAGAGGGCAGACCTGCTCCTTCCATCCGTACTGTGCATTTCCCTGACTTTTCAAATTTCGTATAAATTGTTATCCCACTACTGCTTGTCTTATACTCTATCCAGTTATATGGCGTGGCAGCTCCGAATATGTTTGCCCCGCTCACGGCCGATCCTGTTGCTGCTGGTGCTGAAGTAGTTCCTGACGGGGCGCCAGCTGCCGTCGTGGTTGTCTGTGTTGCGCCGGTTGTTGGTGACGATGGGGTGGTGCTCGCACATCCAGCAATTGCAATGGCAATTACAACAAGGATGATTACTATGAGACTAGTACCTAAAATTTTCAACTTGATCCCTCCGGATATAATGGTAATGCCCAGACAACTGTTATCCCGTGACAGGGGATTACTGATGCCGGGATTAGGAGGGTAATTTATATATAATCATATTAAAGAATATCGAAAATCCCTCACGGGGATTCTTTCCGTTGACACTTTTCCGGTTCTTCCATGATTACTTATCTGACGACAACCGCAGGACCGGAAAAGAAAAGAACAACCTGTTTTCAACAAAAACAGCAAATGCACCCTCTTCCTTTATCTTCCCCTATTTCCATAACCAAAGATAATGATCCCGAACCAGCCTGCAGACATCCTTGCACTACTCAAATCAAATGCACCTGATCTCAGGCAGCCGGTTTCGGTGGTGCGAAAGAATTTTTCTGCGTTCATTGAGGAGATGCTGAACGAGGAAGATGAACCCCCGGCTATTGAATCTGTGGAAATCACCCGTGGACTCCAGGGGTACTGGATCGGCGGGCCGGAAGTGGTGACGGATCAGATCATCCTTTTTTTCCATGGCGGGGATTTCAGCTTCGGATCGACACGGGATTACCTGCGACTGTGTACCCTGATTGCCCGGGCTGCACAGACCCGGGTCTTCTCGGTCGATTACCGGCTGGCTCCTGAACACGTCTTCCCGGCACCTGTTGACGATGCCGTCACTGCATATAAATACCTCCTCTCCCATGGTTACCCGTCTCACCGGATAGTACCCGCAGGCATATCAGCCGGGGGAACACTCGTGCTCGATCTTCTTTTATCCGCACGTGACCAGGGATTCCCCCTCCCACCTGCCGGAGTCTGCATGTCACCGGTTGTGAATATGCTTTTTGAAGGCGAATCGGTAACAAAGAATATTGATAACGACTGGATCTCGCCGGCACGACTCAATGCAATGCGGGCACTCTACCTTGCCGGGCATAATCCCGAAGACCCCCTGGCTTCTCCCGTCTACGCGCACCTTTACGGTCTTCCCCGGCTCTATATCCAGGCAGGAACACACGAACTGTTGTTATCAGATATTGCTTCTTTTGTTGACAAGGCACGCTGGGCAGGAGTCCCTGTCCGGTTCGAGCTCTGGGAGGGGATGTTTCACTGCTGGCAGGCATTTGCCGGCAAGGTACCCGAAGGAGAACAGGCAATAAACCTTGTCGGTGCATTTATCCGGGATGCTTTAGCCCGGTGAACCTGATGCGAGTCCCGTTTTTATCCGGTTGATAGGGTTTCATAACGGAATGCGGAGGCAATTATCAGGAATATGTCCGCATTGCTCGTTATGATCTCAAAAGTGGCGCAGGTACAATGTATCGGGGATTTAAAAAAATTCTCCTGTCTCCGCCGTTTCCTCATGTCTGTACACGGCATTTGTATCAGGGACGTCCTCACGGGGTTTTATTAAAAACCTTCATTGCATTTCACACCCCACACCAATCCTATGTTTGAAAGTATTGGCAGGAGCATCGAGCTGGTAAAGACGAGCTGGAGTATCCTGATGGAAAATAAAAAACTCCTCGTATTTCCGGTCTTTTCCGGTCTGGTAACGATGTTTGTTGTCCTGACCCTTGCCCTGCCTCTCATTATTACCGGGATATTTATGGGCCTGACGAATTCCGGGTCGGGCCTCTTCCTTGTGATCCTGTTTGCGTTTTACGCAGCCAGCTATGGTGTTGTCATTTTCTTTAATACGGCCCTCATAAGCTGCGTGAATGCCTACCTGAACGGAAGGGAGATGACCGTAGGGGAAGGTCTTGCCAGCGCTTCGCGGCGCCTCCCCTCCATTCTTGCATGGGCTCTCATCTCTGCTACTGTCGGTATCATCCTGCATCTCATCGAAAAGCGGGCCGGGATCCTCGGGCGGATAGCAACCTCCTTTATCGGGATCGTCTGGAGCCTTGCAACCTTCTTTGTTGTTCCGGTCCTCATTCTCGAGAATAAGGGGGTGGCAGACTCGGTGAAGGAGTCCGCCTCACTCATCAAAAAGACCTGGGGTGAAAGTATCGTGGGATCGGGGTCGATCATACTCGTATTCGTTGTGATCGGGGTTGTTGCATTCGTTGGTGTACTTGCGACACTGGCTTTCGGAAATATGATTGTCTTTGGCAGTGCGTTAATCCTTTTCCTCCTCCTTCTTGTCGTTCTTGCTGTTATCGC
>JBGOZZ010000188.1:0-3780 GCA_041480465.1 Methanoregula sp.
CAAGGTTGCTATCAATGGTTATGGTACCATCGGAAAGCGCGTTGCCGATGCGGTTGCCGCCCAGAAGGACATGAAGGTAATCGGGGTATCAAAGACCCGCCCGAATGCCGAGGCTTTTATAGCAAAACAGAGAGGCTACCCCCTTTACATTGCGGATATATCAAAAAAAGGCGCATTCGAAAAAGCCGGACTTACCGTTGCCGGATCCGTCGAAGATATGTGTAAACTGGCTGATGTTATTGTCGATGCAACACCCGGTGATGTTGGGGCGACGAATAAGCCGCTTTATGAAAAGCTTGGGAAAAAGGCACTTTGGCAAGGCGGCGAAGAGCACGAGATAGCTGGTTTTTCTTTTAACTCATCCTGCAACTATAAGGATGCGATTGGCAGGCAGTTTCTAAGAGTAGTTTCGTGCAACACAACAGGACTTTGCAGGATAATTCATGAAATTGATAAAGAGTATGGGGTAGTGCATGTCCTTGCGATCATGGTTCGGCGTGGATCGGATCCCGGGGAGATCAAAAAAGGACCTATCGACGCCGTAGTTCTCGATCCTGTGAGTGTGCCCAGTCACCACGGGCCTGATCTTCAAACGGTACTTCCCCATATTTCAATCACCACGATGGCAATGATAGTACCAACAACCATGATGCACATGCATGCTCTCCAGATTACTACCAAAAAACCTGTGAACCGAGAGAGAGTTATCGAGCTTATCAAAAACCACCCCCGCCTCGGACTTATTAAAAAAACGTTGGGAATAAAAAGTACAGCTGAACTCAAGGAGTTTGCCATGGATCTCGGAAGGCAACGTTCTGATCTATGGGAGAACTGTATCTTTGAAGAATCAATTTATGCCAACAAAAATGAACTCTGTTTTTTCCAGGCAATTCATCAGGAGGCCGACGTCGTCGTCGAGAATGTGGACGCAATCCGTGCAATGGTGGGTCTTGAGAAGGATGCACTGAAATCTATAAAAATCACCAACGAAGCGCTCGGATTTTCCCCCATCCAGAATAACCATTAACACCAATCATATCCCATTATTTTTGATGGATGCGTACGAGCTGGCAACCCGGAATACTGTTGAAATTGTTACGGGAGAGGACCTCAGTGCAGTTCTTGCACAATCACATAAAACGGTCTACGCAGGCTATGAACCCAGTGGAGAGATACATCTCGGCCATCTCGTCACCATCAACAAGCTTGTAGATCTTCAGGCTGCTGGATTTGAAGTCATCGTCCTGCTTGCTGATCTCCATGCATTCCTGAACCGTAAAGGAACGATGGAGAAGGTCCGGGAGCTTGCTGAATATAACCAGCGTTGTTTCGAAGGGCTCGGACTCAGGAAGGTCAGATATACACTCGGGTCTGACATCCAGCTTAACCGGGACTACGAACTACTCCTGCTCCAGCTCTCCCAGCAGATTACCCTGAACCGTGCAACCAGAAGCATGGATGAAGTAGGAAGACAGATGGATCATCCTACAGTTTCACAGATGATATACCCGATCATGCAGATTGCAGATATTGCCATGCTCGGTGTGGATGCAGCGGTGGGCGGTATCGATCAACGGAAAATTCATATGCTCGCCCGTGAGCACCTGATCAACTTTGGATACAAAACTCCAGTCTGTATTCACACACCAATACTTAACGGGCTTGATGGAAAAAAGATGTCATCTTCGCAAGGCAACTACATTTCGGTAGCTGACACAGAAGATGAGATTCTGAAAAAATGCCAGAAGGCGTTTTGTCCTCCTGAGATTCCGGAGAATCCAATTCTTCAGATATTCCAGTACCATATTTTCCCCCGCCTCCCGAAGATTACCATCAGAAGACCGGAAAAATTTGGAGGTGACAGAACTTTTATGAGCTATGTCGATCTCGAATCATCATATGGCAGGGGTGAGGTGCATCCGCTTGATCTTAAGAGATCCTGTGGGGAGTCCCTTGTTGAGATACTTGCCCCGGTACGGGAGTATATACAGTAAGATATGAAATAACCTGATGATTGTTGGTGACTCTGAGTGAAGTTTGAAAAAAAACTGGATCAATTTGATAAGAGACTGGAAGAGATGGGCGTTCGTATAAAGGATGCTAACCAGTTCAAAGTCTCCGAAGATGTTTTTGACGACGTCACACTTCTTGCACTCTATAAGCTCGTCCATAAAAAGTGGTTGTCTGTAATTGGTGGATCGATAAGTACGGGAAAAGAGGCAAATGTATTTTACGGTGAACGCGATGGCACCGGGGTTGCCATCAAGATCTATCGGATCCGCACGGCAAATTTCACCACGATGAGCTCCTACATCATAGGAGACCGCAGATTTTCCCGCGTGAAAAAATCCCGCAAAGAGCTTGTCTTTGCCTGGACAAGAAAGGAGTTTTCAAATCTTGCACGGGCATATGAGGCGGGTATTCCCGTTCCCGAACCACTTGTATGGGATCGGAATATCCTTATTATGTCATACTTGGGAGAGGATGAGATACCCTACCCGCAGCTCAAAAATGCTGATTTTGAAGATCCGGCGGGGATCTATGCAACTGTCATAAAGTATATCGATATTCTCTACAACAAAGCAGAACTTGTGCATGGGGATCTGAGCGAATTCAATATATTATACGGAGACCAACCATATCTCATTGACATGGGTCAATCGGTCACCCGTGATCACCCCCGTGCTTTCCAGTTTCTGATGCGGGATATCCGCAATATCAACAGGTTTTTTAAAAACCGCTGTGATGTGCGTAATGATGTCGAGATTTTCAATGAAGTGACCGGGCTTGATACTGCTGAACCATGATAACCCCAGACTACATTCACATAATAAAAACAGCGCTGTGAAGTGCAAGATCGTATCCTGAATTCGAGGTGATAGGAAAAATGATGCAAGAGGTAAAGATCGCCGGAAGCCGCGTGGGCGTGCTGATTGGAAAAGGCGGCGCAACAAAAAAAGAACTCGAGGTTAAAACCCATACTACAATTTCTGTCGATAGCAAAGAGGGGCTGGTGAAGGTTGAAAGTTCCGAAGAGAACACAGTATCCCTCCTTCGGGCTGTTGAGATTATTAACGCCATAAACCGGGGGTTTTCACCGGAACGGGCTTTTGAAATGATTGAGGACGAAGATCTGCTTCTTGATGTGATTGACCTCTCAGGTATGGCAGAAGGTCCGCGTCAGCTCGATCGGCTCCGGGGGAGGGTAATTGGAAAAGACGGGCGCGCACGGGAGCAGATTGAGGATATGACCGATGTCGAGATCTCGGTTTTTGGAAAGACAATCGCCCTTATCGGTTACCCGGAGCAGTTAAAAACAGCCCGTGCGGCTATAGATATGCTTATCGAGGGTGTGCCCCATGAAAACGTCTTTGCATTCCTCGACAAGAAAAAGAAAGAGGCAAAACAGGATATGATCAGTTATTATTACTGACTGCTGGAAAACCGTCAGTTCCCTTGTTCAGATAAAGTATTTGTGATATTTCTATGAGAGCTAAATCGTTAGTACAAACAGAGTTCTAAAAAGGCGCGGTTTACATATGTTTTGCAATTATATTTGAATTAAATTATACGGTTATTATAGATTTGCCATGCTCATCCAGGATCTCGCAATCCCCGCCAGTCTCAAGCAGAGATATATCCAGGCTGGTATTTCCGAGCTGTACCCTCCCCAGGCAGAGTGTATTGATAAAGGAATACTTGCGGGGAAAAATATGATCGTTGCCATTCCTACAGCCAGCGGAAAGACACTGATTGCCGAAATGGCTATGCACCATACCA
>JBGOZZ010000189.1:0-3722 GCA_041480465.1 Methanoregula sp.
AAGGGATTAATGAAATGGACTGTTCTTATACTATTTCTCATTGTATGCATTCAGACTGTGTCTGCAACAATTTCTGTAGCATCGATAACGATTGATCCTTCAGGGTCGCTCACTCCAGCCACCCCGGTAACCGTCTCATTCAAGATTGAAAATTCCGGAGTATTTGCTTCCGACAGCGAATTGCAGTTGTTCACAGATCTCGATAAGCCGAAATGGACCTACACCATAATTGTGAATGGTATTGAAAATTTACGCCCTGTCATGGGAGGGCGTACCCTTGCGATAAGCGGATTTGAGCTCAATTACAAAACATCAGATGAAGTATCAGTACGGGTCACCCTGGAAGGTGTCGCCCCTGCTGTGGCAGTGACGACCAATAAAACCGTGATCAGGGTCACAGAATATGATTCGAATGGCAAAGCCGTGACCAGTAGTCAGGTGGAAAAAACGGCACTTGTGATCAACACCAAGGAAGTTCAATCAGTAATTGCAACCGGTAATGCCGATCTTAATATCTACAGGGAACATATCAATGAAAAAGCTGCTCTCGGAATCGATACGTCTGCAGCTGAAGTAAAATACAATGAGGCTAAGCAGAAACTGGACTCAGCAGGATTACGCCCTTCGAATCAGTATGCTGCGGCGCTGACCGATCTAAGTGAATCCACCGCTGCGATTGAAGCCGGGGAAAGCGCACTCGATAAGGCATGGGCGGAAAATGAAGTTGCAGCTGCACAGGTCCCCATCAACAATGTCGATGCCATAATCGGCTGGTTTAAGGGCAACTCCAGCACGGCAAATGACAACCAGCTGCCAGCTATTGTCGCCAAACGCGAAGTTGCGGTGAGTTATCTCTCGAATGCAAATGATGATATCGCCAATGGCAAGTATCCACAGGCCCGTGTGAAGGCGCAGGATGCCTACTCAAAAGGCAATGAATCCTATACAGACGCACTCGCACGCCAGAAACAGCTCTCCTCGGGATTCACCCTCCCGAATATTGGTGGAAGTTTATTTATTATCCTTGGTATTATTGTAGTCGTCCTGATTGTGATAGGTGTCATAATCTACCGGAAACGTTCTCAATGGGATGAACTCGGTTAATTCGTTTTAAACTCTCCATTGCCCTTTTTTTCTACAGCATTACGAATCAGCTTCTGGAAATCTTTCTAATCTCTTGAAGGAAAAATACTGCAGGATTGACAAAACCGGAAATCACATTCTGTGAAACCACTTTTTAGTCAGGAAACTGTGGTATCTCAGATACCGGTCTCTTTCAAAGAGAAGATCTTCAGGATCTGGTAAGGTGTGGCATCGGTAGTAGCGGCAAAAAATGGTGGATGTGTACAGGCCGGCACAAAGTAAAAAAGGTATGATGAGAATTTTTTTCCACAAAATTGTCACCTTCAACCCGGTCTTTTCCCTCACCCGGCCTGCAATGAGAGTAAATCGCCAGAAGTCATGTGATTTATTTCTGGATCAAAGCGACAGGTGGTTGCTTCTGCCAGATTTCCTGGAAAATAATGGGTGGATTTCTCGTTAAAGAAGATAGAGAAAAAAAATATTCTTCATGACGCTGTGTGGGGGGTAAAAACATCGATATTGATACTTCCCATCCTGCCGTCCCGATGGAAATAATAATCGATCAGCCGGTTCTCGTTGTCATAGTATGAGAACCAATAACCCAGTTTGAAGGTTTTCTTGTCGTATCCCTCGATAGATGGATAGCTTGCGGCATCATAAAGTATGATAACTCCGGGATTATCCTGTGTAAGGGTAGGTTCATCCACAATATCACCATAAAATTTGATTTTATTCCAGCGTTCCCCCCGGTAGTACCAGGGAAGCGGCCAGTAATTCTTCGATGCGACTACGACATGGTCGGATGCATCGATAAGCTGCATGACTTCACGTAAATCTTCGGAATTTTGTACCTGGACTATCGGTTCGTTGATATCGGCGGGAATGAATGCAACATGCCATGTCATGACAGCGAGGAACAGGCATCCCACGATGGCAAATACCATCTTCTGCCAGTTCAGCTTATACACTGCTACAAAGCACATCGGGAGTAGCTGCGGGATGATCAGCCATGGCACTTTCTCTCCGACAAATGCATAAAATACCATAACGAGTATTATCCAGTAGACACAGAACCTGAAGAACTCGTCAGATTTGGGATGCACAGCATCCTGATTTTTTAACTGCGACAGGCTGATTGCAGCGAGTTCAGCGGTGGGGACTCCGGATCTGAAGTATTTTATCCGGTTTTTCAGTCGTCTGATGAACAGGAAGGGATTGAGTTCTTTACCCAGGAGCTGAAGTGTTCCAATAATTGCAAGAATAAATATCGGCACCTCATACAAAAGATAAAATGGAATGTAAAAGTACAGGGGTCCGCCCAGTCGTTGCTGGTTATGCATTGCGATCCAGTGTTCAACAGCCTTGTACCAGCCGGTCGTGTTTAATGCAAAATTCTGACCAACCAGAGTGTCGATATGAGCACCGAATGCTGAATACAGGACACTCATAATCATCAGGACGATGAATGCTCCGAGAATAAGATCATACTTCCAGTCATGAGGCAGAGTGAATTTTCCACGGTAAACAGCATAGATAAAAAATGATGCAAAGATAAGCAGGATAACGGGCATCTCTTCCTTGCAGCAGAGGGCTCCTCCCGTTGCTATTGCAGCAATGATCGCGTATCTCGTTTGCCCGTATTCGAAATAATACAGGATGGCGACAAGGAGGAGGAGTGTAAAGAAGAGCATGAAAATATCATGCCGAAGGAAGCGGGAGAAGTAAACCATCTCCGGAGAAAGCGCGAGGAGAAGAGCGGCCAGAAGAGTCTGGTTTTTGTCGATATACCCGATGCGGTAGATACAATATACGAGAGGGATAAGCAGTGTTCCAAAAAGAGCCGGGAGTAAACGGGCGACGAGATCTGAATCTCCGAAGAGAGAGAACATTCCAGCGGTAACATAATAGAGAAATGGGCCATGATAACTCGGATCATACACCCATGCCCCTCTGGTCAGCAGTTCATAGGAAAACCATGCATGAATCGCTTCATCATGGTGCAGCAACTTGAGATCCAGGTGCCAGAACCGTACAAAGAGAGCAATAATGAAAATTAAAATAAAAATTCTTTCAAAAGAAAAAAAATGTTTGATTTTTTGGGAAAACTCAGCGGCCTGCTGCACGCCGCACCTTTAACTCTCTAATACAATTTCAATACCGATATCTTTTGGCACCTGGATACGCATGAGCTGACGAAGTGCCCGTTCATCCGCATCAATATCGATGAGGCGTTTGTGAACACGCATCTGCCAGCGGTCCCATGTGGCAGTTCCCTCTCCATCCGGGCTCTTGCGGATCGGGACAACCAGTCGTTTGGTCGGGAGCGGTATAGGACCGGCCAGATTTACACCTGTGCGTTCTGCAATCTCGCGGATTCTGTCACAGACCATCTCTACTTTATCAAAATCAGTTCCTGTCAGGCGAATTCTGGCTTTCTGCATGATATCACCACAAAAAATTTATCTCATTTGTTTTGGCTGGATGGCGATACACATACCCGCAGCAATCGTTGAACCCATATCACGGACGGCAAACCTGCCGAGTTGCGGGAGTTCTTTTACGGTCTCGATTACCATAGGTTTTGTCGGTTTGATGACAACAATTGCTGCATCGCCGGTTTTGAGGAACGTGGGGTTTTC
>JBGOZZ010000190.1:0-3706 GCA_041480465.1 Methanoregula sp.
AAAAAAGAGAGCTTATTTCAGGCTCGTTACCGTCTTTGACCCGCGAAGAATCCCGATGGTTCCGGTGCGGACAAATTCCTTGACCCCATACTGGCGGAGCAGTTTTTCCATGGCATCGATCTTCTCTGTATCCCCAATGACCTGGAGGATAAGGGACTTTGCCCCGACATCGACAATCTGGGCACGGAAGATGGAAGCAATCTGCATTATCTCGGCTCGCGAGGTGCCCTGTTCTGCCGTGACCTTGATCAGGGCGAGTTCGCGTTCCACACGCTCATTTTCCGACAGGTCAGAGACCTTGATGATATCAATGAGTTTGTTGAGCTGCTTCATCACCTGTTCAACTTTTTCATCATCGCCAATAACGACAATTGTGATCCGGCTCATGCCGGGTTCCTCGCAGGGACCAACGGCCAGGCTCTCGATATTAAATCCGCGTCGTGAAAAGAGCCCGGTTACCCTGGATAACACGCCAGCCCGGTTCTCGACAAGGATGGAGAGCGTATGGGGCTTCATCGCGGGTGCCCCCCGATCATCTCATTAATGGCAGCACCGGCCGGGACCATGGGGAATACGTTCTCCTCGCGTTCTATCCTGAAGTCCATGACAAACGGACCTTCACAGTCAAGTGCAGCCTTCAGCGCGGGCATGACATCTTCAGGGGATTCTACCTTGACGCCCTCGATGCCGTAGGCATTGGCAATTTTGACAAATTCCACGGGGGGGAGCTCGGTGAATGAATAACGCCGGTCATAGAAAAGCTCCTGCCATTGCCTCACCATGCCCAAAAACATGTTGTTCAGGATCGCAATTTTTACCGGGATCTTGTAGTGAGCCACCGTGCTCATCTCCTGGATGTTCATCTGGATGCTCCCGTCCCCTGCCACGTCAAAGACCGGAAGGTCAGGGCGGGCAAAATGTGCACCCATCGCTGCAGGAAAACCATACCCCATCGTCCCGAGCCCACCGGAGGTGATCCAGGTACGGGGATGCCTGAAACAGAAATGCTGGGCGGTCCACATCTGGTTCTGTCCCACTTCCGAGACGATGATTGCATCTCCCTGCAAGAGCTCGCTCATCTGCCGTATGATATACTGCGGGTGAAGTCCGCCATCGGATGGGCATTTAAGGGGATGGTGCTGCTTCCAGTGCCTGACCTTCTTAAGCCAGGCTTCCTTATGCCCGTTCTTTTTGAGCATGGAGAGCATGTCCCGCAGAACAGACTTTACATCGCCGACGATCGGCACGTCGACACGCTTGTTCTTGCCTATTTCAGCAGGGTCGATATCGATATGGATGATCTTTGCATGTGCAGCAAACGTATCTGTTTTGCCGGTTACACGGTCATCGAACCGCACGCCAATCGAGAACAGGCAGTCACATTCCGTGATGGCAAAGTTTGCATATTCCGTGCCATGCATTCCGAGCATTCCCAGGTTGAGGGGATGGTCGCAGGGAATGCACCCGATTCCCATGAGTGTGGTCGCAATGGGTATGCCCAGTTGTGTTGCAAGCTCAACAAGCTCCGCTGACGCATTGGATATGATGACCCCGCCGCCTGCGTAGATAACCGGGCGCTCTGCATCGGCAATCATCTGGAGGGCTTTTTCAATCTGGCGTTTGTGGCCATGATACGTCGGATTATATCCACGCAGGATCACCTTTTCGGGGACTGGTTGTTCTTTGATTACCTTCGTACTCACATCCTTGGGGATATCGATAAGCACCGGGCCCGGCCGGCCGGTACCGGCGATATAGAATGCTTCCTGTACAACCCGTCCGAGATCCGCAGTATCCTTGACAAGATAGTTGTGTTTGGTAATCGGCATGGTGATGCCGGTGATATCAGATTCCTGGAATGCATCATTGCCCAGCAGGTTTGTCGGGACCTGCCCGGTCAGTGCAACCATCGGCACCGAATCCATATATGCGGTAGCGATACCGGTTACGAGGTTACATGCGCCGGGGCCGGATGTTGCGAGACATACCCCTACACGACCACTCGCACGTGCATACCCGTCCGCGGCATGCGCTGCTGCCTGTTCGTGCCGTACAAGGATGTGCTGCAAAGTTGAATCATAGAGTTCATCGTAGATAGGCAACACCACACCGCCAGGGTAGCCAAAGATAGTCGTGACACCTTCGCGCTGCAGTGATTCAACGAGGATTTTTGCCCCGGTTTTCATGTTCCTCCCTCAATAGTCTGTTCATACCGGCGATCATCGCTTCGACACTTGCCATAATGATGTCTGTGCGGGCGCCGCGTGAAGTAATTATCTTCCCGTCTTTACTTAATCTTACTGTTACGTCGACCAGTGCATCGGTCCCGCCCCGGATTGCATCCACGTGGTACTCTTCAAGCTGGATATCGGCCACATCAGCTACACATTTGCGCAGGACTTCCATTGCCGCATCCACAGGGCCTGCTCCGGTTGCCGCCCCCGTCAATTCCTGGCCATCCACCACCAGGGTTACTGATGCAGTCGGGATCATATTGCTGCCCGATACTGCAGTGAACTGCCGCATCCGGATTATGGGTTCGGATTCAATAGAGAGCACCGCATCCGCAACAGCCATGAGATCGGTATCGGTCACGCGTTTTCCCTCGTCGCCCAGCTGTTTGATCCGCTTGACAATCTCTTTGACCTGGGGCTCGTCTGCCTCGTAATTCATTTCATGGAGTGCAGCCTCAACGGACGCAGAACCGGAGTGCTTCCCCAGCACTATCCGCCGCTTCCGCCCCACCATCTCGGGACTGACAGATTCGTACGTGGAGGGTTCACGGATCACCCCATGGGCATGGATACCGCTTTCGTGGGTAAATGCCATCTCTCCGACAATCGCCTTGTTAATCGGCAGCGGGATACCGGTCAGGCGTGAAACGAGGGTGGACAGCGAATAGATTTCCTCTTTGTGGATCCGCGTCCGGTAACCATAAAGGATCTCGAGTGCCATGACGACTTCTTCCAGCGGCGTATTGCCGGCCCGTTCGCCCATGCCATTGACCGTCACGTGGGCGCAGGAGGCTCCGCACTTCAGCGCTGCCATCGTGTTGGTGAGGGCAAACCCGAGGTCGTCATGGCAATGGATGGAGAGCGGTGCGATGGATGCGAGCGGCGGAATATATTCTGCTACCTTCTCCGGGGTCAGGACCCCCACCGTATCGCAGAAACAGAGCCGGTCTGCCTTCCGGTCAATACCTTCAGAAAAGATCTGGCGGAGGAAATTCTGATCAGCCCGTGAGGCATCTTCCCCAGAAAGCTCGACAATGAGTCCCCGGTTTTTTGCATATTCGACCGAATCATATGCCATCTGTGCGACCTGTTCACGGGTCTTGCGCATCTTCTTGGCGATATGCAGGTCGCTGACTGGTACGACCAGGTGGACTGAATCAGCACCATAGTCAGCGGCAAAATCGATGTCCTGCCGCACTGCACGTACATAGGTGCAGATCTCTGCAGCGAGCCCTGCATCAGATATGAGCCGTATCGCGTTCCGCTCGCCCTCGGATGCGGCAGCGGAGCCAACTTCAATCACATCGACGCCAATATCGGCCAGCTTGGTGGCAATCTCCAGTTTCTGGTCCGGGTTTAACGAAACACCCGGGGTCTGTTCCCCGTCACGTAACGTGGTATCTAAAAAACGCAGGTTTTTAACAAATAAAACACTCACTCATGGCAAATCACCATGGTATTGAGTTGGAAAG
>JBGOZZ010000191.1:0-3705 GCA_041480465.1 Methanoregula sp.
ATCCTTTTGTTTTTTCATGCCGGTGATCAGATTTTGCAAAGATATACGCCATCTCCGACTCGATCATTGATACCGCCGGATCATTCTTTGAATTCTGTTCAATATAGGAAAAAATCCGGTTAAGGTACTGGTCCGGTTCTATGCTCCGTTCCCTGCCTTTTTTATCCAGGTACACTTTTTCCCGCGCCGGGACAACGGTATCTGCAACAATCGTCAGGATTTTCTGAACGGCACCAAGAGCTTGTGAAAAGGAGTCCGGATCATAGTATTTCATCCTCTCATTTATCTCGAGAAGCTGCTCTCCGGCCCGGGGACAGTTCTCCCGGATAAATTTGTCCGCAGCAAACCGCGTGTCTTCAAAGATATCTTCTGCAAAATCCCCGACCGAGAGCGAGATGTTGACTTCCGTAATATAATTGTGGATTGTGGTTTTAAGGCGTTCAAAATCATTCACCAGCTCGTGATGTTTATTCAGGATCTGCATCTTCTGGCTCTCGTTGGCCCCTATTTTTGTTACCGATTCGATCTTTGTAGAATTGATATACGATTCAAGATGGGGGAGACCGATGGAATGGGGGCGGTGCGTCTTTTCATCCCGTATTACCGGGCGATCTCCGGTATAATATTTCTTGCAGGAACCCAGTTCATCCGGATCAAATACCACAGGATAACCCATGATCTCATAATCCAGCCATTTCTGTGCATCAGAATCATGCAGCATGCGGGCAAGTCGTTTTGCTTTCATCAAAATCTGCGATATGGGCAACTGGTTGATCTCCAAATCTCCTAAAATGACATTGGACAATTCTTTTGCCATCCTCAGGTTGGAATTCTGATAATCATCCATAACCATTTTTGGTGATTCTCCCTTTTTTAGAATTCTTTACTTCGTATAAACAGGTTTCTCTTTATCAGGCACTATAATACTATGGTTATCCCATCCTTAAATGATCTTCACCGGCAGGTAGTTTTTCTGGTGGAAGGGTAAAAATCCAGAATTCCTGTAACCTTCTCTTCGTTGCTGAAAAAAACAGGAAAAATCTTCCGGTTCTTCCTCTTTAAGTATTCTGTTGAAAGGTACAACGTTATATTCGCTAGAGGGATTGCTTTTATGAAATTTATTCAGCAAAACTTTTTTCACCAGATACTACGATCCCGGTACATGATCTTCAAGGGGAACCGGGCGCTGGCAGGATGCAAAAGGGGCCTGATCCCCGTATGATCCGCATTCAAAGGTGAAATTTTTTTGCTTTTCCGCTATAATCATCAATTATTGCTATTTACTCAACAAAATATTTAATAGTCATGAATGTAATATAAAAGGTAGATATATCATGGCGGTAAACCAGTCTCAGGTCGACCATATTATCACTGCAGCATCGGAAGATGACCCGGAAGTGAAGCTCCAGAACCTGGAACGGGAAGTTGACCTGATCAAAACATCTATCAAGCGACTCTTAATAGATATCCGCGAACGGATGAATGAACTGGAAAACCCGTTTACACTGGTCGCCCCCGGAACCGCCGGAGTCATAGCAGGCCCTTCAGCAGCAGTGACTGAGGCAGAAGCAGCAAAAAAGTCAGCACTTGAAGCACGGGAGGCGGCTCTCGAAACACGCGAAGCCCGTCTGAATGCAACACAGGTGAAAAAGGAGACCGGGGACAATAAAGAGATCCTGCAGGCTCATGGTGAATCCCTGATAAAAGTGCAGGACGACCTGACACCTGCTGCCATGAGATCTCCGGCAGAATTTTCTCATAAACCGGTTTTTGTATCACGGGCCGCTCCTGAATCGCCCGAAGGGAAACTCCAGCTGCAGAAAGTTTACAAACTCTTCAAGTGGACCCGCCAGGCCGTTAAAAAGGTCGGGCACGACCGGCTGGAGATTATTCTTGAGTCCTACCGGGCCATGGGATTTATCACCAGAGAGTCCTGCGACGAGATACGTGAGATCTCGCGCCTGATGCCGGCAAATCTTGGTGAAGAACATGAAGTAGGTCCGGACGAGTTTGTAGCCGAATTGTATGCATTGAACAGGATTCTTGCCCCCAATGACACTTCGATGGACCGCGATATGATCGAAGTGCTGATGGAACAACGCCAGGAAGTGCCTGCCAGCAGGGAGAAGGGTAGTGAAGGGGTCCTCGATTTACCCAGGATCTCGCTGGGCGGGAAGAAATCCTCAATGCAAAAAGAAAAAGATGAAGAATGGATGAATCTGCCCGACAGGATCTAACCAGATGTCTGCAGAGACCATTACAACGGCATTGTTTCTTATTACCGCGGTAGTAGCATCAGCTGTACTGATAAGCGCGGTGTATCCGGTTATATCCACTATGGCGGGAACATTTTCTTCGACCACCCATGAATCTGATGTACGGATCCGCACGGATTTTAAGATTATTGCTACCTATGCGTCCCAGTCAACGGGCACTGCCCATGTATGGATGAAAAATATCGGCGGCGAGCAGATATCGCTCCCCGATATACAGCGAGCCGATGTCTTTGGCGGTGCGACCGGCGATTTCAGTCATCTTGCCCATAACGGGGGCATCCTTACCAATAATCAGTGGACCGAGACGTTCACGAACCCGGAATACGATCTCAATGGCAATCAGTACTGGGATCCCGGCGAAACCGTGAAAGTCACGCTTAAAACAACGATCCCTTCTACGGGAAACAAGGTATATTTCCAGTTTGCCCTCCCTGACGGTATCTGGAGATCAACTGAATTCACGGTGAGCTGATCGGGCATGGCCGTTGCTGAAATTATCGGGGCTGCAGTGGGCGTACTGCTCCTTATCATCGTTGCATACGTGATCGTGGGTGGCACCCTTTCTGCGGGTGAAACCATTGCCAGTGCGCAAAAGGATCTCTCCTCGCTCACCGAAGCACGACTGAGGACCAGTATCATCCTGAACAAGACCGAGACAACCCTGTCCGGACAGGGACTGAATTTCAGCGTGACGAATACCGGCAACGAAATGATAGGTGACTTTTCGCATATGGATATCCTTATCCGTACTGGTGGGGAAACGGGGGGATACCAGCACCTGACCTTTGACAAAAGCACGTGCGGAACCGAAGGGACGTGGTGCATCTATGGTGACCTTGTCCCTGATACCATCCATCCAAGCCAGCTGGATCCCGGTGAGAAGATGTGGGTCTGGGCGACATTTACCGGGGGAAGCCCGGTGTGGTTCCAGGTAACAACAGGCAATGGGATTAATGCACAGACAACCTATCCCTGATGACAGCAAGGAGTTCTGATGGCAAACATTTCCGATCTGATGGGAGGCGAGGACCGGCGGATTATCTCGACAGGCAACACCGAGCTGGACAAAAAAATTGCTGACGGCCTGCCGCTTGAATCCCTTACTCTTATCGAAGGCGAAAATGATACCGGGAAGAGTGTATTAACCCAGCAGATCATCTGGGGAGCCATGAAGCAGGGGTTGTCAGTCGATCTCTTCACTACAGAGAACACGAGCAAGAGTTTTATCAAGCAGATGGAGTCCATGAGCCTTGATATCTCGGACTATTTTGCCTGGGGCTACTTCAAAATCTTCCCGCTCCACGTCGTGGGCTTTGAGTGGAAGAAGGACGAGATGGCAGGTATCCTCGCACGTCTGATCAAACATATCCAGAAAAGCAAGTCCCAGGTAATAATTGTCGATTCTCTCACGCTCTTTACGGAGTACGCG
>JBGOZZ010000192.1:0-3687 GCA_041480465.1 Methanoregula sp.
CCACCCGGAATTATGTATGCACAGGTCACACGGGCCCCGGTCAAGCGTTCAAGCTCATCCATCACCTGCTCACGCAGGTCGAGGAGGTACATCCCCAGCGTCTCGTGCTCAATGGTGTAACAATACGAAAAGTTGGCAAGAAGATGGCTCTGCATACGGTCAAGTTCATTTGCAATAACACGGAGATACGCGGCACGCGGAGGGACGGAAATGCCGCTGATCTGTTCCATTGCCTCAATAAAGACCATGTTGTGGATGACCGAGCAGATCCCGCAGACACGTTCAGCAAGGAACATAACTTCCTGCCATGGACGTCCTTTCATGATCCGCTCGATCCCCTTCTTCATGTACCCGAGCTCGACCTCTGCACCGACAATACGTTCCCCTTTTGCCTCACATTTGAGCCGGGCGGGTTCCTTAAAACAGGGATGAATCGGCCCCAGAGGTATATTGACATCCACGGTCCGCTTCATGGGTGCTCTCCCTCCCAGTTGGCAAAGACCGAATCGCGCACGGAAAGAATCGCCTGCAGGATCTCGGTGGGACGTGGCGGGCAGCCCGGCACTTCGGCTGCGATCGGGATGTGCTTTTTTACCGGCGGATCAACAAAGGTTTCCCTGCGGTTGAACACGCACCCGGAGATCGGGCAGTTGCCGATAGCAACAGCTGCTTTGGGATCGGGAATCTTCTCCCATAACATGGCAAGTTTCTCCTCCCATCCGGGAGTATAGGCGCCAACGACGAGGAGGACGTCTGCCTCCCGCGGGTTATTGTGGACAAAGATACCGTACTGTTCGATGTCGTAGCGGGGTGCCAGGCAGGCAAGTATCTCGATGTCACAACCGTTGCACGAACCTACATCGACATACGCCACATGGATAGAGCGTGCCCTGACTTTGTTTTTTATCCGCTGGAGAAGGGTCATTTTCGTAATTCCTCCCGTATCCGTACCCTGCCAAACGCGATCGCGTCTTCTATGGAAGTACCTGTACGTACATGGTCACTCACTTCACGGAAAATGTGTTCCATCGTAACACTTGGAAGGATCTGGAGATACCGCGAATATTTTTCCCGTCCCAGTTCCCGTGCAACCGCATCCTCCTCATCAGCGTGAGCATCTGCCATTTCAGCCCTGGCCGGGAGGTTTTCCAGCAGCATCATGTCAAGGTGCTCGATCAGGTATCTTCGTAATTCCTGAACCGGGATATCCAGTTCCAGAGCTATCCTTCGCACCAGAGTATCATGCCGGTTCGCCACGAGAATCCGGTATTTCTGCGGCACCAGATCTTTCTCGTAGAGATAACTGGTCACAGAACCTCCCCGAACTTCAGGATAGCATAGACCAGGAACAGAAGCACTGCCGCCCAGAGTGCAATTATCTCTGATAAATGGAGCCGGTGTTCATCGTGGATCAGGTAATAGGCTGTCGCAATGGCAAGGACCAGTGCAACAATAATTCCTTCAGACCAGATTGTCGGCCGGTCGAGAATCTGGGCAACTGTAATGAGGATATACAGTACTCCTCCGAAGAGGATCGCTTCCCGGATCATGGATGTACCACCATCAGGACAATCGCTGCATACACAAGCATCAGCCCGGTAACCATCATCTGGATCGTTACTGAATCGAACGGGGACATCATCGGCGTAATCGCACAGGAAAATGCGAGGAACACGATGAGGAGAATCATACCTGCCAGGAGCCAGGGCAGGGTCAGCGGCCCGATAAATACGGTGAGGAAGACAGCGAGCAGGACGTAGGTTTTCAGGCCATTGCAGACTTCGAGCCCGGCGCGCCAGATCCCGAAATGTTCGGTCTTGTACCCGCTCACCAGCTCCTTTGCCTCAACGATAGAAAATGGACCAAAAGGCATCTTGGAAAGAATTACCAGAAACATTGCGCATGCCGCGGGAAATGCTGTAAAGAGCAGTGGGCCGGATACTTCCTGGTACTGCTTGATGGCGGCGAGATCCAGCGAGTGCGTATAGACTGCAATTACCGCAACACTGACAAAGAGAGGGATCTCCGATGCGGCCGAAATGACCGACCGGACTCCCCCGTACTTGCCATATGGCGACCCGGACGAGAGCCCGAAACCATGTTCTACAATCTTATGGAGCATATAGATTCCCAGGATTACCAGCAGGCTCCCGCCGCTGACCAGCACATAGAATGCTGCAGTCCAGATACCGATGGCAATCAGAACGACAGCAACAAAGAGTGTCCGACTCGCGGTTACCGGGATCCAGGTTGTTTTGAAGGAGAACTTGAGCATATGAAGGATCTCCTGCCAGACCGGTGGTCCGGGCCGCCGCTGGATCCGTGCGATCACTTTACGGTGGATCCCCAAGAGGAGCAGGCCAAAGAGCGTGGCAAAGACAAGTTCTGCGATCATATCAGTATCCGATGAACGGGATGTCACCTCCGGATTGCCCTGCCATCCACCAGAAAAAAAGAGATAAGATAGTGACGGGGAATGCCGGAATAAGCACCGCTGCACAGACAGGGAGGGGTATCAGTCCTGTGAAGTATAAGCCCGATGCTACCACGCAGATTCCTGCACCCGCCCAGAAGATCCGTGCTACTGTCGTTTTCTTCATTCTCATCACCCCAACATTACAACTTCAACAACCCGCAGGAAGATCAGGAGCGAAGAAAGAGAGCACATGATCACGTACGGCGCTCCGGGAGCCCGGAACATCTCTGCTTTTGCCGCGTAGAACGGGGCCATTCCTTCACCAATCACACCAATGACGAGCAGGGCTTTTGCAATCAGAGGGACTGCAGGAAGCGTACCTTTCATCAGCTCGATCATGGAGAGGGAGCCGGTTGCTGCTGCGTACACTGCTGCACCCCCAAAGAGGGGAACGGTTGCGCAGAGGGCAACCAGCCCGTACTGGAATGCGGCATCCTGTACATGGGGGCTTTTCACGGCGGCGACAATACCAACATTGGTGATCCCGACCATTGCAGTAAAGAGGGTGAAATTGAAAATGTCCCCGGTTACCATCGCTCCCATTGATGCCAGACCGCAGGCAATCGCCATGAAACGCCTGAACCGCATTTCAGAGATACTGATATCCTTGGTCCGGTACGCATCCCCACCGAAAGCAACATCCACCTGTTGTTCCGGACGGCTGATGATGACCAGCACCGTAAATGTCAGAGCCAGGAGAAAGAGCGTGATCGTGTACGGGGTGAAATACACGAGTTCATCGCCGAACTCGAGAATATAGTAGGGAATGCCACCAATACTAGTCACGGTGCTCACCCCACATGGTTCCTACAAGGGACATTTTTACGGTCACTTTGAGCACGATACCCACAGCAGCTCCCATAAGAGCGATAAACCAGTACTGGGGAAGGAACATGAAGACGAAGAAAGAGAAGATCCAGATCGCCCATGAAATTCCGCTCGCCATCTCCAGCATGTTGAGATTCTCTTTGTATCCCCGGGATGCAAAGAAGTAGACCAGCCCGAGTCCGGCTACGCCACCTCCGGTAAAGCCGGAGAGCAGGATCCCGTACACAACAAGGAAAATAGAGATGATCAGTGGTGCGTCTCCTAATGCGACAACCTCGATATTCAACCGGGAGACCGGATTTTCCTTTATTCCCTGCTTGACACAGTAGATTTGGGACAATGCCAGCTGTTCAGCAATACCGACTGTCAGCCCCGGTAAGACC
>JBGOZZ010000193.1:0-3674 GCA_041480465.1 Methanoregula sp.
GTAATCGTGTTCACGACATGGGAATCCGTAGTCATCACTTCGGCATAATCAACGACTTTATGGACCTGTTCCAGCAGTACTTCACGCAGTCCCCCTGCCATATTGTTGCCATCGATGAGGATATAGGCGGTGCGCTGCCCGTCAGCTTCGATAACAAGGACCTGTACTCCCAGGTCCCCGAATCCCTGTACCCTGCTGAACGGCAAAGCATGGTGACTGACGCCGATACGGAACGGGTACAGCGGAGTTGTGCGGCACCGGTCCATCGCCTCCAGCGATGCCTGCTGGTACTCGGTTGCTGTCAGCGTTGCCAGGAGTACCGGAGAAGAGAGATCCGTCATGCAGTTGTGCGCATCCACTACAGCGACATGGGGGAACCAGCGATGTCCCTCCGCCATGATGGTCATACCGATCGAAAAATCAAGGTCTTCTGTCCGTTGCGGGGAACGGCTCGTCACCAGGAGAACAGAGTCACCGAACCGCTGGTAGAGGACCTGCACGGAACCAAAAGCGAGGCGCCCCGATCTCCCGGCGACACCGGAGTAGACGATCTTCTCACGTGATTTCATCAGTGCATCGATTACCTTATCAATTTCTGTCTCTGAAACGAGATTGAAGTCATGGGTAGCGCACCCGTGTGCAACAAGAGTCTCATCTTCAAAACTGTCATGCAATACCTTGGGAAGATTGCCCCCGCCGATCTCACCCATGGGGCCGGGGTGCAGGTTAGGGACAGTGAAAATAATTGATTTATCATCTGCCCGGCGGAAAAAGAAGCTTACCTGGGGGACAAATATCTCCTCACCGATCTCACGGAAGAACTTTTCCATTCCTTTTGAGGATCCGTCCGTCATATGAGCGATAAATGCATTGATGAAAGCAAGCCCGCGTATTTTAAATGCACGCCGGAGCGGGCGTTCTATCATCCAGATAAGGATAGCAAACCCGAGGCCGAAGACAACATGAAGTACCAGTGCAAGGATACCGAATGATGGCGAGAAGAGGAGCATACCGGCCAGTATGCCGACGCTGCTCTGGGTGAATGCCGGGACAAGCATACGCGGAACCCGGTAATCGGCAATTGCTACCAGTACAAAAAGCCGGAGTCCAAAGACAAATCCCAGCGAGATTGCATAGAACAGGGGAATGAGCTTGACCGATGATGCGAGTGCGACAAAGGTGATGATTACCCCAAAGACCGTACTGGAGAGGGCGAGAAGCGCTGACCGGTTCCAGGTCATTGTTTTCCCGGTATATTCGATGATCGGTTTTGTCAGGACGAAAGCCGCTATTGCAGGGAGCGTGAAAGCCAGGGTGCCCGAAAATGGCAAGGCTGAAAAGGGCAGGATCACCCACGCCCGGACACCCGCGCCATCGATAAGAAGACCCAGTATGACAATAAGGAACAGCGATCGTTTCCATGAAGGAGCAGTGAAAATAAAACGGGTGAGCTGACCCAGTTTCACATCACCTTCCTGGGCCATCAGGAAAACCCCCCAAGAACCATCTCGTGCCGATCAGGAGACGAATGGATTTCACTGGTTGTGTAGGTGACAGGACGGGAATAAAATGGTGCATTCAGCGTAAGGGTCTCGTACTCCCCGCCTTCCCCGGCCAGGTTGATACGGTAAAAGGCAGCGACCTGTTTAAGCCTCCGGATAAGTGCCTCGTCGATATGAGCGCCTAAAAAATGTTCGTCCAGTCCCTCAGCCGCAGTGACTACGATTATTGCATCCATGCATTCTGCCACCTCCCTGAGCAGCATCTCCGTGTCCATGTGCCAGAGCGGAGTAAAAAGTTCTACCCCGAGCCTGTCGGTTATTGCTTTTACCCGATCAGCCTGATACCGGGATGCGACAGCCCCTGCAGTCACCCCTTCCACATCGAGGGCGGCGAGCCCGGCCTCGAGATCGGCAAGTTCCTCCTCCTTGCGTCCATGGGTAGGGATCTCCACGTACTTCATACCGGCAACCTTTGCTATGGCAGCTACAGCGTCAAGGTTTGCCGAGTGGAACATATAGGAGTCACGGTTATCCGGGCGGGCAGTGACCAGGTACCTGACGTCTTTTCCGCTGTCGATCGCCTTCTGGACCGAGAGAATGGAGTCCTTTCCTCCTGAAGTGAGCGCTGCCCAGCTCATGATCAATCCTTCCCTGCAGCGGATGATGCCAGGGAACCGAAATACTGCTGGTACCGGATCCGCATTGTGTCCCAGCCCGCAAGGTGCGTCTGGCATCCGGCATGCTCCACGACGAATGAAGCGGTGACCGTACCGATTTTGCAACAGGTCAGCGGCGGATAGCCCCTGACGTAGGCGGAAAGGAACCCGGCCCGGTACGCGTCACCTGCCCCGGTGGGATCAACAAGGGTGACCGGGACAACCGGTATGAAGTGCTCTGCGCCCCGGGTATACAAGGTGCTCCCGTCACCGCTCATGGTAAATATTGCGGTTCCCACCTGCCTGACGATGGTATCTCTTGTCACGCCAAGCGTAGTGCACATCTGTTGCACCTCATGCTGGTTGGCAAACAGGATATCGGTATTGGCAAGGATTGTCCCGAGCTGTTCTCTGGTGTACCAGAACACGTCCTGCCCGGGATCGAACGAAGTGAATTCACTTCTCTCTGCAACCCGGCAGTTGAACTCCGGATCTGCAGTCGCCATGTGAACAAACGGGAGATGGGGAGCTTCTGAAGTGGCAAATGCTTTTGATGCGCCCCACTCAAAGAACGTCATCTGGTCACCCGCATCGTCCGTGAACATGAACGCGGTCGGCGTATTCGCATCCGGCACAACAAAAAACTGCTGATGGATGCCGATCCTTTTCATCCAGCGGTCATACTCGCTATTGGCAAATTCACCGCCGGTACAGGATATGAGTGTCACCTGCTCTCCCAAAACGGCAATTCCTGCAGCGATATTTGCAGCACCCCCGCCGAAATAGATGTGACGGTCGGAGATATGCGTCGAGCAGTTCTTCGCGGGGAGATGAGGCACCCGGGAGATGTGGTCCAGAGCGGTATGACCAACGATATGTATCATATCGCCTGCACATCCAGCAGTTTCAGCGGTACGTCCTTCAATGCCTTGCCGATCACTGATTTTGCAATCCGCTCTGCATGTTCCGGGGATTCGGCCCGGAAAACTTTCATCTCGAGGACAAGGCCCACAAGAGCGGTATCTGCAACGACAATCGCACTGGAAAGCGTCTCTTCACAAAACGGGCAGGTGAGAAAACCCGCCTCGACTTCCACGTATTTTGCTGCAGGATTAAGCCGCTTTCCTGCTTCGCTGATTGCAATTCCAATCGCGTCGTCAAGCGATTTGACGTCGCGTACGATCCATGCCGACTCCAGGGTTACTACATAATCAGGCATCGTTTTCTCTCCTTACCAGGTATCCCGGTGTACATGCTCCCCGGGGGCCATCCGCCCGGTGAGCGCCGGTGGGGGATGTCCTCTGCCTACCACAAGCAGTGCGATGGGGCGGATATGCTGGGGCAGATCAAGAATTCCACGCACTTCATCGTCATCAAACGCCCCCGTCCAGCAGGAATGCAGTTTTTTTGCATGGGCTGCAAGCATCATGTACGTGCAGGCAATCACTGCATCTTCCAGTCCATACAGGATGCCACGTTCTCCATAGCGCGACATTGAGCGGACATAGTTTGCACA
>JBGOZZ010000194.1:0-3664 GCA_041480465.1 Methanoregula sp.
CAGGAAAAAGGTAACGGGAGGATAACTCCAAAATTTTTCGAAGTTTACGACGGGTATAAATATTTCACGCAATGATGCATTTTGTATGAATTACAAAATTATAGTACTCCTCATGCTCTGCGTTGCAACAGTTGCAGCTGCCGGATGCATGGGATTTCCAGCACTAAGTTCGGATAAGGCATCCTCAACACAGGAAATTATACCCGTACCTGACACCAGCGGGCGATCACAGGAACTCTCCAAGATGACGTATTCCAGCAATGCCATCCCAGAATCGGCCAGTGTTCCTTCACAATCCGGCTCAGGGGCTTCCAGTGTCGAGACGAAGATCATCCAGACTGCATACATAACCATCGAAGTAAAAGATGTACCTGGAGGGGTCGAGACTCTCAAAAACCTTGCAGCCCGGAAGGGGGGTTATATATCTTCGACAAGTATCCAGAATACTTACAATAATCGTCTTTCAGGTTCTGTAATAATCCGGATTCCCGCAACAGAATTTGAAAACACCCTTGCGGAAGTTAAGTCAATTGGTACGGTCAAGACAGTCTCTACACAGGGACGGGACGTAACTGAGGAATATGTTGATCTTCAGGCTCAGAAAACCTCCTACCAGAACCAGCTTGCCCAGTATAATGAGATCATGAAAAAAGCTGTGAACGTGGAGGACGTTATAGTCATCCAACAGCAGGTCGACAGGGTCCAGACAGAACTGAACCGTCTTGAAGGCAGGCTGAAATACCTTAACAGTCAGATCGATTTCTCGACCATCACCATAAACCTCCAGGAACCTGAACCGGTTGGGGGCCAGAGCGGTCACAACTTTATTTCGACCATCAACGATGGGATTGCAGGATTCTTCGGCATGATTGATGCGATAATTATCATTTTCTTCACGCTGCTTCCCCTCATCATCGTTGGTGGCGCGGCATATGGGATCTACCGCTGGAAAAAAGGTTCGAAAGCTGAAAAAAAGTCTGAATTACCTGAGAAGAAATAATTTTTGGTAATTTCCCATTGATTGCCCGGTCTGAAGAAAAGCAGGCAGCAAAAATTTTGCAAAAATTTTTTCTCCGGAAAAATTGGGTGATCAATAAAAAGTATCCGGAAGGAAATTATCGTGCTGCAATGCCGTTTGCATGAATCGTTGTTTTTATGGTGTGATGTTTGCAACTGTTGTTGATGGTACCGTCACATTACCAGTTTTCTGGGCAGCCGGGGTAGTTGTTGCTGAGGGTACGGCAGCTGCACCTGCGCTGACCTGCGGGGGTTTCGCAACACCTGTCGCAGTATCTACTGAGAGCGTAACCTTTCCGAACCCGGCAGTAGTGTTCCCTGAAGTGAGTACCCTGCCATTCTTGAGTATCTCTACAACGAGAGTCTGTTTTGTTGAACTGTCGAGTTTTTCAAATGAAGCTTCTACGGTACCGGTTGCATTCTCAACAGGATAGTACCTGTCACCCGAATTTGTCAGATTCCTTAAGTCAGATGAAATACCATAGGATCCTTTCCAGCCACCGAGATACTTAATGTGAACGTAAACGCCATCGACAGGTGCTGTAACCTCCGGGGTTACTTTAGGGTTAATGGTACCAGAAGATACGAGTGTTGTTGCGGTCGGTGTCAGCGAATCACTGGTATTGGGCGCAATCGATCCTCCTTTTGCTATCAACGGGTAAATAAAAAATCCTCCCACGATCGCGGCAATGATGAGGAGCACTATAACGATACCATATACTGTTTTGCTGTGGGGCTTGACGCTGAAACCACGGGGGCTTCGTGGGGCAGCGGGTTCTCCCGCCGGGGGATTGAATTCGGGGATCGGAGACGCGGGAACCGGAGTTTCCGGCCCGGGTTTCTCTTCAACTATGTCCGGGATTGTACCCGATGCCAGAACATCAGCTGTTTCCTGGGGCGGAATGTAAGTTTCAGGCTCTTGTGGGGTCTCTGGCTGCTGTGAAAATTCCTGAATGGCTGACTGAATCTCTACCGTTGAAAGATCAATAATCGGTTCTGCCGGACTTTCAACCGGACTTGGCGGGGGAGTGGTTCGTACAGCTGCTTTTAATCTGGATGATTGCGGTACTTTTTCAGTTCTTGTAAAAGCTGCCCTGCTACCGGGAACAACTATCTGGGATCCGCAACGGTTGCAGAAACCCGATCCCTCCGGCACCCGGTTCCCGCACCGTGAACAATAGGTCCCAAAACCTGAAACTGGCATATCGGACCCTTTTACCTCGCCCGGTGAAGGGAGCGGTGTCCGGGTCGTTTCAGAAATTTTAACCGGCGGATGTACTTCCATCTCTTTCTTCGTAGTGATTTTCATTCCAGGGGGGGCATTCTGTGGTTCTTGTGAAATGATCTCAATCCGGGGCGATGCCGTGTGCTTCTGTTTTCCGGGAGCAGGGCTATGTCCCGTGATAACTTTACGAATGACCTGCTCGAATGACGACGATATATTCTCTTTCAACGCCCTCGCCCACGCGTCACGTTCCCTGATCCTGTTCCCCCCGGTCTGACGGGAGAACGTGAGGATCATCTGCCGCATTTCACCGGACCTTGCCACGACGGACAATGTTATAATCTGGTCCCGTATCGCATTCTCGCCCACTTCAACATCTTTAATCGTCACAAGGGGGATCTCTTTTTGTGGCAAGAGGTTTTTTGCCCTATCGAGCAGGATGATCCGCTTGTTTGTAAGAATACCTTCAAACGGAATCGATTTGACAAATATTCCCTGTGTCCGTAAGATGACTGACTCATCGCTGCGTAGTTCCGGATCGGACATGATACCCCTCAGTAGTAGATACTTCTGTTAGAAATTAGTAGGTCAAGCGAGAAAAAGATTTGTTAAAAAGATAGTATCTGAAGTGTGAAAAGATGCTGACAGGGTTGATATATGTATTCTGTGGAGCAACCATCATCCAGGATCCCGGATTCGGGGCGGCATTTTTCTGCCGAAGGAATGAACGACAGGGGAATATCCTCCGTATGTTTTGTTTGAGTGAGCGTTCCAGGATTTCCTGATCGACACATATTGTACCCGGGTGCGGTGATTCATCATTTTTCCGCGAAGATTCTGATATTGGACTCATATAATTACGATTCTGTCCAACACCAGGCTGACGCAGACAACGACACCGGCAACATATTAAATCCGGTGTACAATGGAGTACGATATGCAAAAATGGTGCGTGATATGTGTTCTGCTGCTCATTTTTTTTGTATATTCTGCCGGATGTTCATCCTCACCCCCTGCCCAACCTGCGCCAATTCCGACACCGGCTCCGGTGGTCTCGCCTGCACCTGAGAGCAGAACTGTCACTGTTCCCCCATCTGACATGGCACTCCAGTTGTCGGATATGAACTCAGATTATATTATCAAAGACCGATCGGTCATGATCTCTCCGGAAGTAACCCAGCTCACCCGTGATCTTGGCTGGCGACAAGGGTATTTTGTCCAGTTTTACCGCCTTGATAAGGATAAAGATGATCAAACCTCTGTCCGGCAGTCTGTCAATATTTTCCCGCTTGAAAACATGAATAAAGTATTCACCATCGAAAAAGAGGACATGAAATCCCGATCCAATGGTTCAGGTGCATTCTACGAAATTCCGTTCCCGACGATTGGCGATATGAGCATCGCATTTCGGGGATCGTATGA
>JBGOZZ010000195.1:0-3654 GCA_041480465.1 Methanoregula sp.
AATATCGTTCCTGGTAACAATCCGTGCTGCCATGTAGCCAGCCGGAATCACAATGATCGCAGCTGTGATATACCCGGTCAGGAGAAAAGGTAACGCGATGAGGATCAGGTAGGGACACCGGGCGATATCCTGCCAGAGAAACAGGATAAAAATGCCGATGAACAGCCCTTTCACCAGCAGGAATTCAACCGGGTTTGATGGACTATGGACGATCCCTATTCCACCAGTATGCGTCTGGAGCTGGAGGTAAAAGGGCAGGTAACACAGGACTGCCAGAGCGGGAACCGCGATCAGGAAGATTACGGAAGACTTCCTGTCACCGGTATTCCATGTCCTCCGCAGGATCAGTGCCACGGTAAGGACTAAAAATGGGGCATATATCAGAACATCCCAGGTGTTGATCAGCGGCATGGATCCAAGGCTGATAGCGGTAAATACCCCTAAAAGACATTTCTCACGGATTCCCAGAGATTCCCACCGCTTGTATGCGAAGAGGAGTAAGAAGATCAGGAAGGCCTGGTTGAATAGTGAAATAACATGAGCGTGGACGTCGCCCCACAGGAACGAGAAGAGCGGGTACTCGTTGATGGTGTTGGAAATTGTCCGGGTACTATCCCAGAGGACAGTACTCCATGTTTTTCCCTGAATAATCTGGAAGAAAAACGAAGGGTTCGGAATAAATAACACAACGAGCGGGAGCCAGCGGAAGCGATTGAGGACGAGCGTCCCGATTGCATACATGGAGACAGCGGTTATACTGAAAACTGTCGGGAGCGCGAAGTTGAATACAATGTTTGATGGCACCCCGGTTACAATTCCAAGGCACCCGAACATCCAGTATCCAAGATAATAGTAAACATTTAAAAATCCCCCGGCAAACCAGGGATCAACGGGTGGTACTACCGGATTTCTCATGACTGACGCAAGAAATGCGTGGTCCATAAATTTTTCTGCATAGGATATGGTGGGGTTGACAAACCGCACATCCAGCATGAGGAAAAAACAGATCAAAAAGAGGGTCTCCCAGCGCCATACTGCTTTCAGGTCGTCCAGGGAATAGTGACGGGAGAAAAGATGGTAAACGAGGAGTACAATGAAAGGGAGCACGGCGAGCTGGACGGGGAGGCGTACCAATGCGCAGTACCAGGAAACAAGTGTGAATATCAGCAGTGAAGCCGGGAAAGCAACCGGAAATGCAAAGCTGCCAAACGTCTTTTTCAACGACGGATACAATGAAAGCTGCAGCAGCGAAATTACAACGAGCCAGCTTATGACCGAGAAAACCTGCTGTTCAACGGTCAGACTCTTTTCCTCCACCCAGTTTTGTGTTCATCGCGGATTTGATACTCGGGATCACCCAGTCGCCGAAGAAGTAGACAGAAACTATTCCCCCGGCAAGGGTAACGAGGTTCTTGATCAGGTGATCGATAACCGCAATAAGAGTTGAGATCGCCGGGGATACTCCCGCAAGACCGAAAATGATCGCAAGGGAAATCTCGTACGTGCCAATCCCTCCTGGAGTTATGGGCACCGCTTTTACCAGGTTACCGATAACGACTGCGAGAACGACAACTGCAAATGGGATTTGCTGCTCAAACATCATGACGACAGAGACACAGACGAGTGTATCAAGGAGCCAGATGATAATTGATGAAACTCCCAGGACGATTATTGAACGCAACGATAGGGAAGCACGTTTTATCTCATGGAGCATCGTGAGCAGGATCCGGATATATTTATTTTCCGAAGAACACCTCCCGAGACAAAATAACACGATGAAAAAGATTACCCCGGCAACGATGGGAATTAAGATAATTGTATAATATATTGGCGGGACATCGAGAACAAATACCAACGCGACTGCACCGAGAATTGCCACGGTAACAATATCAAAGACGCGTTCAACGACGAGCGAGGATACACCCTCTGAATAGGTTGTGTTGTATTCATGCCTGAGGATGAATACCCGCACAAAGTCGCCCAGGCGTGCAGGGACAACGAGGTTTGCGGTCTGGCTGACAAATATACATGCAGTAGAAACAACGAGGCTGATCTGGTAACTGAGGCTTTGCAGGATAGAACGGTATCTCCAGCCCCGGAGCCACCATGCCACCAGGCAGATTCCCACGCCGATGGCAAGATATCCCGGGACCACATGCCGGAGGGCTTCCAGCAGATCATCCCAGACCCTGAGGAGCATATAGGCAATAATACCGAAGGCGATGATGGTCGGTATGACGATTGCGCTAATTTTTCGATACATGAATCTGCCACCACAACCTCAGGATCGATGATCCCATCTCGAAAATATCGTTTATTTTTACCGTTGTCCCTTTTCCGGCTCTCCAGCGGACGGGAAATTCCCGTATGCGGCACCCTTTCCGTTGAGCCCTGACAAGAAGTTCCGTATCCCAGAACCAGTGGTTTGAGTGTATGCCGGGAAGCAGGCGAACTATATGTCCTTTTTTAAATGCCTTAAAACCGCACTGGTGATCGTAAATCGTACTTCCCAGAAATAATCTGACAAGAAAATTATAGGAGCGACTTGCTATCTCGCGACCACCGGTACGCACAATATCGCTACCTGGCATCAGCCGTGATCCGGTAGCGATATCCGCCCCTTCCCGGACTGCACGTATCAGCTCGGGCAGATGGTGCATATCAGTTGCGAGATCAACGTCGTAATAACATACAATTCCCCCTCGTGACTCAGAAATTGCGCGGTTAAGAGCCTTACCCCGTCCAAGGCGTTCATCACTATGAAGAAGGCGAATACGCGAATCCCGCTGTTCCCACTGCCGTACGAGACCGGCACTACCGTCAGTGCTGCCATCTTCTGCGATAATCAGTTCAAATCCTTCTGTTATCAGGGCAAGGGCCTGAACAGATCGGGGGATGGCAATTTCGAGTGAATGTCGGTCATTGAAAACAGGTATAATGGCGGTCACGTCAGGATCGGTCATTTGAACTCCCTCTGATGCATTCTGCTACTTCTGATCCAGCACGGATGGATCCTTCCATGCTTCTCTCGGGATAATTTGTGCGGGAGAACATCCCTGCCATAAAAAGTCCCCGTTGTTCATAGGAAGGGATGAGCGAGCGATAACCTGTCGTATATACCGGGCCTGCCCAGGGATCGATTGTCATTTTGTGCCAGTGAATCTCCTCCTTTGCCAGGGAAAAACGGGTACAGAAATCCTCAAGCATCTGTGTTTCAAGATTCGGGGGCACCATGCCGGAGAAGTATGAGGCAAGGTACACGATATGTTCTCCATACCTTTCGGCAGGAATAAAATTTGTGTGAGCAACTACTGCACCATAGGGAGCTGGATCTTTCATGTTCAGCCAGTAAATGCCTCCGGTTACCTCGCGTTCAATGGCGAGTGTCATGCAAGCAGCCCCCTGATAGGGAACAGGGGGTAGTACCGGGCCGCCAAGCCTTTCGAGTTCCTGGGGAGGGATGGTAGAAATTATCGCATCGTACCGGCTACCGTTTATCTCCCATGCTCCATTCCGGTACGAAACAGAAGAAACCGCGGTGTGTTTCTGAATCCTTCCCCCTTTTGTTGCAATAGATCTTTCGAGGGCATCAATAATCTGATGAAATCCCCCCTTTATATATCCCAGATGTTCTCCGGACATACCCCGGTCAGA
>JBGOZZ010000196.1:0-3635 GCA_041480465.1 Methanoregula sp.
CCGAAGAATCTGAAAGGCATGATCCTCAATAACCTCTCAGGAATTATCTCATCTCTTTGAAACGAAAAAGCGGTTTCCGTCTCGATGAAGATGGGACTTATGATCCTGACTGGGCTTCTGACAGGGCCCTGCGCGCCATCTCCACGATATTCCGGGCGGCAGTGACTTTTGGATTTATCATCCCGAACTCTTTTTTGTCAAAGGATGCCTGTGCCTCTTTGTACAGGCTTTCTGCCCGTTCAATCCGCCCCTTCGATTTTGTCACGTTTGTGCCCTCACTCCCTGCCATCTCGATCTCCTGCTGTACAGCAAGTACCTGTCCATAGAGATCTTCAAGCATGGACCGGAATTCTTCTGCTTTTTGCGATTCTTCTTCCAGTTTCTGCCGTCCTTTTTCCCGCACCGCAACTTTTGCCTGCTCATGGCCCTGGATGATAGTCTGGAGCTCATCCTCGACTTCTTTTATCGTTTCTGCGAGGACGGCAGCAAATTCCGTCCGCTCGTTTTTGGACTCGTCCCATCCCTGGTATGCCTGGTAGGCGCCCCCTGCCGCCGCTCCTCCGATTGCCCCGGTGATCGCATCACCGGCACTCTGGTCCTTACGCAGAATATTTCCGATGACACCTCCGATACCCGCTCCCGCGATCGCGCCCATAATCCCCTTTGAGATCTCCCTGTGTTCACGGTCAACGGTATACGTGACCCTGACATTTTCGTTGTCGACAGCGATATCTAGGTGCCCCTGTTCATCGGTATGTTTGACATGCATCTGGGCAGTGGTCTCTTTGAGCACCTGCTGCGTAATCTCGGTTCCCCTGAGTGCAAGGTGCGATACGAGACGTTCTGTAAAATCCTGGTATTGCGATGACACTCCCTGACTATAGTAAATGAAGACCATGATCTCTCTTCTCCTTATATGATACAGAGATTTAGAGATGGGGAAGAATATAATCCTGATTTTTTAATCTCTGGTTTTCCCGATTGATTTCTCCTGTTTCTCCTTCATCTGCTCCGGAAAATTCAAATGGCTGCGTTGGCACATCATCAGGGAAAGACACGTCATCTTCATAATCCCGGAAAGAGTTTCCATCTGCGTCCTTTTCCAATTCGTGTATGAAGGAGTTGAGCTTGAGAACCGGCACCAGAGGAACTCCTTCATACAACCGTATCTCCTCTTCTACGAGGGTGACCAGGAGGGGAACCGCATCCTCACTGGTGATATTGTTATAAAACGTGGTTCTTTCATTATGTTGTTCAACAGCCTTTTTTAATGCAGATAACCGGAAGCGGTTGCCTGCCCATTTCTTGCATTCTACCAGGAATGTCTGGTTGCTCTTCCGGGCGATAACGTCATACTGTCTCCGTTTTTTATGATATGTTTTTACCGTGTTCACCATAACCCTGAAATCATTTTTTTCAAAGATGAAAGCCGCTAACCGTTCAAAATTCTGCCAGATAACTTCTTCTGATACTAACTCCAAATCTTCGATGCTTTCTATATCTTCGAAATTCACTCCGTGCGTTATTTTTAGTGTATTGTTTTGCAGTATCAATCTGCCAACCCTCTCGCATCTTTCATTATACACATCTTATGCAAGTCAAGATAATGCGGGGCAGGACGGAGTGAAAGTGATGGTCATTCCGGATCAGCTCCGGTTGGACCCGCTGAGGTGGTATGAACCGTCTTCTCCGGAACCGTGGTGAATTGCCGGTTTTCCTCCCCGATGCCAATTACTAAATACGAGCGGGAGATAATGGGAGTTCATGGATGAAAAAATGGCAAAACCAACGTGGTTGCGTATCGCAGCCGCAATACTTCTCGGCGGTGTTATCGGAGGTATCCTCTTCCTCATCGCAACCCTCATTATTGGAGCGATAAACGATTCCATGAGGATGTCCATCCCCATCAACCTGCGGGTAGCAGAGAACCTGTGGAGTGCTGTTCTCCTCGTTATCTTTATCGGTTTCTCAATAGCTTTCCTCTGGTGGAAAGTGGAGACAACGCCTCCCTCAGAGCCGGAGAACACGGTACCCGAGATACCGGATGAGTTAGTGAGAAAAATATAGGATAACGGGGAAAATATTTTTTTTATTGGGACCACAGATTCTCCTGAAAAAAAGAAAGGTCCGCGACTTCTTTTCATCGACAATATCCGTATTTTCCTGATGTGCCTGGTTATTACAACGCACAGTGCGGTGGGAGCAGTTTTCGGTATCTCCCGGTTGCCGGATACTTCACTGGTTATATGGATCAGGCACCTCCAGGTGGTTGGTCGTGGAGTTAGGTATATCCCTTTACTGTATCGAGCAGTCCCCCGAGTTTTTGCAACTCTTCCGAGAGGTTAGCCGGGCTCCCGGGACCGGTTGTCACCGGATTTTGGAATCCGAAATCACGAGCCGAAAACTGCCTGCTCTGCTCAAACCGCTTCTCGAACGTGGTCACCTTTACATCAATTACTGCTGAACCATTGACGTTGAGCGTGATAGTTCCCTTCCGGACCAGGGTTGCTACTGCTTTAATCGCCTGGACAGTTCCGATGGTTACGGGTATGGAAACCGTGGTATTGCCGCTGCTTATAACATCAATGTTGGACTGTTCACCGTGACCCAGGTAGTTTGGGGTGTCATCAAGGTACGAGACATCAAAGGCCACGTTATTGAGTTTCGCCCCGATGGGATTGGGGTTGAAGATAACAACTGTTGTATTTACCGTCATTGTCTGTACCGAGACATCAGATAATTCGATATCACTCACTGAGACGATCGGATCCTTGATCGGCGGCTCAGTACATCCGGCGATGAGAATGAAAATAGCAAAAAGTATGAAAATGCCAGGAAGGATGAGGTGTTTCATACTGAGAACTCATTCTGTGATGTCTTAATATGTCGGAAACACCCTCGTTATTTTCCTTGCAGGGTAAAAAAAAGGATTCCCACGTAGATTTTCTGAGGTCACATATACAATCAAAACGTTATTGCACTGACCGATATGATATCCATAAAAGAACACATAAGGGAAGTCAGGGCATGAACAATTTCCGCTTTTCAGTAGAAATCGAAAAAGATGAAGAAAGCTACACAGCATTCTGCCCGGAACTTCAGTGATGTTATGCACACGGGAACCTATGAAGAAGTCCTTGACAATATCCGGGATGCAATCCGCCTCCATCTCGATGATCGCATTGAGTCGGGCGAGAAGATCCCCCAGGCTCACTCATCAACTTAACGACCGTGGATGTCACGGTATGAGTGAAAAACTCCCGCTGTGTGTTCCCGACGCTATGTGTTCGTATTCCAGGCTATCCCGATTCTTCATTCATCAGGTTACGGATCTGTTTTTTAAGAACCGGTAATTCTTCGTGAACACTGGTCCAGAGTAAATGCCAGTCGACACGAAAATACCGGTACGTAACGATATCCCGGACCCCGGCAAGGCCACTCCAGTCCATTTCAGGATGGTCTGCGATCAGGGATTCCGGCAGATTTTTTGAGGATTCCCAGATGACCTGAAGGTTGCACAAGAATCGCATCCTTTGTCCGTTCATCGGCCATCAGCTGATCAAAAGGAAATACCCCGTGTGAATTCCCCGATCTTTTCCACGGATTGGTAAATATCATACAAAAGGAGAGAGAGG
>JBGOZZ010000197.1:0-3630 GCA_041480465.1 Methanoregula sp.
ATCACAAAGCGCAGGGGCGGTCCGGGGGGACAGGCACTGTCCCCTCCGTTTATAAGCGTTTAAAAATTTGTTGAAAATCTGTGTTTTCTGTTGGGCAAAAAAAAATTCATATCAGAAAAAATGGAAATCCTGTACTTTTAAAAAAAAGATTCAGAACGGAATTCCACCTACTTCGGTTTATAATGCCCCCACTTCTCCAGCGCCTCTTGAAGCTCTTTTGAGTTCTTTGCCTTTTCTTCGAGGCTGATACCCTCCTGCCATGCATCGATTGCCTGCATAGTTGCCTGAGCCCCGGCACGGGTACCCTTTGGGTGTCCGTGGATGCCCCCGCTGACGAGAAGGACAAGTTCATTGCCATAAATATTCAGCACATCAGGTACAAGTCCGGGATGGAGCCCGCCGGAAGAGACGGGAAACGCAGATTTGATCCTGCCCCAGTCCTGCTCAAGGAGCATCCCTTCTACAGCAGGGGTCTTCTTCTCCCGCAGCACATCGGCAAGGGCAAGAGCTTCCCGTTTTGTTCCGGTCAGTTTACCGACTGCCGTGCCTGTATGGATTTGGGAAACTCCAATAAGCCGCATGAGTTTTGCGAGGACCTGCATAGTGATCCCATGCTTTTTATTCCGATCGAACGTTGCATGCATTGCCCTGTGCGCATGGATAGCAAGACCAAGATCGGAGCAGTAGTCCCGCATCGTCATGACACTTGCGGTCCCGGCAACGACTACATCAATCATTGCATAGTTCCAGCTATGCTCTGCCAGAAGATCTGCCCTTTTTTTCATGGTTTCTGTATCGGCGGATATGTTGAGGAACGCGGATTTTTTCTCTCCGGTCTCCTGCTCTGCCTTGTCACGCTTCTTTGAGAGCATCTTTACCCTGTCCTCAAACCGGTTGAATGGAGTCGACGTGAGGTTCTCGTCATCCTTGACAAAATCAAACCCTCCCATCCAGGTCTCGTAGCCAACCTCGGCATGTTCCTGTGCAGAAAACCCGATCTTAGGCTTGGGTACGGCACCTGTCAGGGGGCGCCTTGTGACTTTCATCATGTTCCTGATTCCGTCATTGCCAAAATGCGGGCCTTTGAAATGATTGAGATATCCCTGGGGTAACGCAACGTCGATCAACCGCAGGTTTCTCACGGCTTTCATTCCAAAGACATTCCCTGCAATCCCGCTCAGAAGCTGGACAGCATTACCTTCCTCCCAGAGTGCCAGGGGATATGCAATTTTTACTACGTTTCCTTCGATATCAAACGCCTGTGCCTCAAGACTTTTCATACGGGGCGGAAGTGTGTGGAGTGTGGTCCATGTACCGGTCGAACTTTCCGATGCAATCCTTCCCGCGGCTTCCTTACTCCGTATTCCGGCCGCAGGTTCAAAATAAAACAGGCAGATGAGGTCATCTGGGGCAGGCGTATAGTCCAGGTTAACAAATTCTTTGTACCAGTCAATTGTCATAGCTGTTCCTGTATTACCAAGGTAACTGATAGTAAAAAATGTTCACTGTAGCGGATTACGAAAATATCTTTCTTTTTAAAAAATCCCGCGAAAAACCAAGGAAAAGAAATATCAGTAGAGATCGAACCTGATCGACAGGATTAGGATTTCAGCCGTATGAGATTTTCCCGTCCTTTTTTTATCTTCTGGATAATACCACGCTGGTGGAGGTCGTTAAGAGTTGCGCTTACGGTTGATTTGGGCAGTCCCAGATTTTTGACAATCTCCGACTGGTACTGTTCCCCACCGGTTGTTTTCAACACCTGGATAATTTTCTCTTCAATGCTGAAAAGCTCAGTCTCAGATAACCGGACTGCCGTTTCTTCGGGATCATCCGGTTCACGAGGACGTTTTTTTGAAATGAACAAAACAACCCCCGCAATTACTAAAAAGGCAATTCCTGACCCCAATAGAACAGAAATCCAGGGAAAGCCGGATCTTTCAAAGACAAGATGGGGTTCCCCTGCTCCGAAAGAACGCTGCCCGTACCAGATGAGTCCGTCCCGAACCTGATCCGGTGCAGGTTCGGCAACGCTGGCTGTATATCCCGAGGGATACCGGACGATGAGGGTATTTTCTTTTTCCAGGTACAACCCGCCTGCCAATGCATCACCCATGGCAAGCTCGTTTCCTGCTTTTGCAAAACCTCTCCAGCTGAACGAATAAAACACAACCCCATACCGGCCTGTAGGAGAAGTCTGGATGGCAGCATCTCCGGCAAAATCGGCAGTTTCCATTGGACGGAACGTAGCAGCCGCTGCCTGTGCTGCAGAACGCTGCATCAGATCCTGAAACTGGGGAAGATATAGCGAGGATAGATTGTCAGCATAGGTATCAAACATTTCAACATCTTCATCAGATGCGAGAAGGGTCCGGTACTCTACATGCCATATAGCTGTACCATCTTCCTGGAGGGTGATCGTGTAAGTTATTGATGAATCCGGTGGAACTGATGCCGCGTCTGCAGTAAAAGGAATGCAGATCAGGATTGCCATGAGGGTAACAATACTGAACCGGGTTACATAATCCATGGATCACCTTTCTGTAGTCTATTTTTATTCAGGAATATAAAAAGTAACGAGGATTTTTTTTGAACTGATCCCGTAATAACTTAGGGAATTATTGGCCCCGTGACTTCTCACTCACGTCCTTTTTTCCCTGCTCTTCCCTGTTCCCGGGTTTGGGTGTGATTGTTGCATTAATCGTATCCTTTTGATTTTTAATCCTTTCCCGGTCTTCATTCCTGTCCGGAACGATGGTTTCGACGGGAGTGACGGTATTCTCACCGGCATGGGTCTGCTCCATGAGGTCCAGTCTCTCAGCCTTGAAGATTGTCTTATTATCCTTTCCCTTGAAAACGGTGAATTTCATTGAGGTCTTCTGCTCAAATCTCTGTCCGAGTGAAAGGCTGGTGTTGTAAGCCCGGAAAAGACCTGAAGTATTTGGATGGGAGAGCAAAAGATTGGCAAGGACGGTCTGGTGCAGAGTGAGCATTTCCTGGGCATGCAGCAGTCCGGTTTCATTTGATCCGAAGGCTGTTAAGGACCTTTCTGTCAGGTTCAGTTTCTGCCAGTAAAGTTCCAGCACCCGTTCTGCTGAGTCGGTCCTGTAAAGTTCCAGTTCCCTCCGCACTTCAGCTACACGGAGTTGTGCATGATCAACCTGCTTTTCCACCCGCCGGGTGCCATTGAACGTGAACGTCTCATCAAGATCTTCCATGGCGACCTTCAGCTCATACAGGGGACTATCTGCGCCGATGGGGCCGTCAAACGGCCTGATATCATCTGAGACAAAATCCATGCCCTGCGGATTTGTTGAATTGTTGTCTTGTACTGCAGCTGTCCCGAAACCGCAGCACAGGGCAATGAGAAATAGTCCTGCAAGAATGATGTGCTTTTTTCTCATATGTTCTCCACACATCAGCGTGTGCCGTTGGATGAATGTAGCATTTTTGGAGCATTAAGTGTGACTCTGGTTCGGTAAAAACCAGATCGTCTGAACTCTTTTCAATTTCCCAGGAAATGTTCCGGATGGTTCAGAATCAAAAAAGAGACAATAATTGCAGGATCCGACTAAAAAGGAAGAGCCGGTGAACTTTCACTTGTGGAAGTATGGGAATTCTCTCTGAACG
>JBGOZZ010000198.1:0-3625 GCA_041480465.1 Methanoregula sp.
CGATAAGAAATCTTTTGACTTCAGCCCAGTTTTCCCTGGTAATTGGCTCAATTGAACTGGTGCAGTTGCGTTTGAACTTATTTATCTGGTGACGGATCGTGAGATAATTTTTTCCCGGGAGTGTAGCTAGTTCATCGGACCGATAGACATATTCGAAATGATTGCGATCAGGTAAGAGATGTATTCCCGGACAGATTTCCCGCATCCAGCCTGCGGTATCGGGATCTATCAAAACGACGGGTTCATTGTCGCTGATGTCTGAAGCAAGCCGTATCAATGATTTAAGCAGCTGAGGATCCCTTGGGCCGATTGGCGGACGGAACCGCGTTGTACCATCAATTGTGCTTGCGATGATGAGATTTTTTCGCTCATAGGCATACTGGTAGTGTGCGAAGTGATTCCAGCAAACCATATTTGTGAAGGTATTGTCACTGTGTGACTGTGGATACTGTGCGTAGTGATTCTCGAAAAAGTCACGATCTGCAAGTGTGACGGGTTTAAAATTTTCCTGAGTAAGCATCACACATCACTTCGGAAAATCAGCGGAGTGTGTCCTTCCATGGGATGGAAACCGAAAGGCAGATAAAAATTTTCAGTTCCTGGTTCTGCAATAAGACCTATCCAGGAAATTCCTGATTCAACGCATTTTTTTACTAAAATCGAAACGATCTGAGTGCCGATTCCAGCTTTCCGGTATTCCGGAAGCACAACAAGATCCTGGATATATCCATCTGAAACCCCATCAGATATGACTCTGCCCATTCCTACAGCGTGGCCCGTTTTCGAATCGACAGCCACGGCAAACAGAAAACTGCCCCTGATCAAATGGGGGAGCTCCAACGGATCATACTCCTGTTTCCACCACCCACCGGCACGGTACAGGTCTGCAATCTCATCCCCATTCCATGCATGAACGAGCTGGATTGCAATGTTATCTCCCAAGATCATCACGTTCCCTGTTTGAGACTCTGAGGATTATTATGCTACTATTATCATCATTCAAAAAAAATCTTGGGATTGTCCGGTATCAAACAATACCCAAATGAAAAATTATTGGGTTTCCAAATGATTCAGCTGCATTATTGCAGTATCAATAATTGCGCCAAGTCCTTCAACATTCCAGTGCTCGGAGTTCAGGGTAATCTGGTAGATCGAGAGATCGTTGATGTCAATATTATAATAACTGCGATACCGTGCCGCTTCGCACTCTTCCCTCTCGGCGGTAATGCGCTGCGCAGATTTTTCATCCGCAATCTGGTCCCTGAAAACAATCCGCTTTATTCGGCAGCCGATAGGGGCAAAAAGCCAGATCCTGAGATCCGCATCCGTGACCATCCAGCCTGAAAGACGGCCCTCGACAATAATATTGTCCCGCCCCGCAGCAATCTCTTTCTGCCGGGCGTCAATCATTTTATCAAATTCTGAATTTTCACGTGCCAGACAACCAAACTCTGCCAGCCCCATAGCATGCTCCCTTGCAAGCTGTCGAAAGACTTCTCCAGCGGAGATCATCGAAAACCCGTGGCGTTCTGAAAGATATCGTGAGAGGGAGGTTGTCCCACTCCCGGGGAGCCCGCTCACGGTGATCCTCATCAAAGACCTCCGATGTTCAAGGATTTCCTGATCACCTGGCTCAGGGTAATTGAACAGATCATATACCAGAGAATCCAGGCGGGAATTATCCAGACTGCCGGAGCATGTAAGCTGATGGTTCCGGCATAGGGCAGGGTAATTGTACTCTGCACCCGGGCAAGCCGGAAGAGCAGCCAGAAAAAGATTGGTACTGACACCACCAATATATACGCCATCGGTTTGAATTGCTGCTGGGACATTTCAAGCTGTTCTTTCATCACCCGGTCTTTTTTTGCTTCCAGTTTCTTGATCTTTTTTTCGTCCTGAGATAGTTGTGCTTCGCGATACTCGGTCTGGAATTCCTTCATCCTTTCCTGGACATCAGCCATTTTTTCGTAATCTATAGTGTATTTCTGGATAATTGATGTGTATAACCCCGTTAGTGCAGAGAGGATAATAATAAGGACATAAAAGGGGATGTTGAACCCGTCTACAAGGGGCGAGAAAACGACATTAATAGCCTGCCCGACACCTACTTTCAACCACTCAATGCTGTAGGCAAAAAACATCAGGAACATAAAAAGAATGGCAATATACATCCCGTACTTATCCCAAATCTTTCCAAAATCCATGTATTCACCTGAGTACTGCCGCCATATCATCGGCAGCACGTTCGAGAAGGAAATCCGCGTTTATTACAATTTTTACGGTGCAACCGGTCAGCATCGAATAGGCAGCGGCAATTGAGCGATTGAACTCCTGGTGTTCGGCTATCGATCGTGAGCCCTCTTTGTCCCGGGATCGCGTTTCATCCGTCAACCGCCGCAAGAGGATCTGGTCATCAAACGTTTCAACGAGAACGATGGTATCAGGCATAATCTCACGCAGTACCCATTCAGGAAGCCCGGCAAGGTAACCCTTCGGCGTCTTCACCGATGCATGCGTATCGATTAAAACATTGCCCGGAACCTGGGAAATGGCCTGTGCCGCACGCTGTTGCAGTCGTTTCTGGACTGTACGATCCAGCGTGCGCATCTGGTCCCTGTCCTGGACAATGTTGTCATTCTTCGCAACCTCAAACATGAAGGTGCCAAAATTAATGGATTTGTATTCGATACCTTCTTCCTTGATTTTCTTTAACGCCTCATTGACGACCGTCGTCTTTCCGACGCCCGGTACTCCGGTTATGATGACCTTTTTTCCATCCATCCTGGTCCCTTCCACATTTCACTCTTTACCAAAGAATGTCCGCATGAACGGGTACATCTCCATAATTTGCTGGCTCGCAATCTCCTCATAGAGCCTATAGGTAATACTTACTGTCAGAAGCAATCCTGTTCCACTGACAGCACCGATGACACCAAACAGGTTTGCTATTACACTGAGCACACCTATGAAAACACCACCGATAACGGTAACACGGGGGATGTACCTGTCGAGATACTTTTCAAGTACCTGCGGATTTCTGCGGTAGCCGGGAATCGACATGCCCGATAGCTGTATCTGCCGGGCCACATCTTTCGAATCGAGCCCGGCCGTTTTGATCCAGAAGAGCGCGAAGATCGCACCACCGACCACCATGAATGTGATATCTACTCCGAGGCGTAAAAGAACCTCCCATGGAGCATGCCCGAGATCCGTGATCCACCACATCCATTGATCAGGCCCGTTAATTGGTGCAAGGTAATACATGATTCCATTGATAGGCGTCGATCCATTAAATGCCCCGAAAACAGTGATATTGACATTGGAGAGGAACATACCGACCATCTGGATATTTGCCTGTAAAACCCTCACGAGAATCATTGGCAGAACACTGGCGTAGATCAGTTTAACCGGGAACCGCGCCCGTGCACCCCTGACCTGGGCGTGAGCGAGCGGGATCTCTATGCGTGTCGATTCGACATAGACGATTATCAGGAAAATTGCAATCGTGGTAACAAATGCAAGGATGTCTTTGCCAAAGAATGAGAGATAACTACCTCCATCCAGACCTATGGCAACAAGACGCGGGAAAAATCCGACCGGGTACTGGTCAGCAACCGGTGCCCAG
>JBGOZZ010000199.1:0-3600 GCA_041480465.1 Methanoregula sp.
GGGGGGGGAATATCGGGACCGAGAATGACTTCGAGACTATATTTGCGCCCTACTCAAGTGCTAGAGAAAACGTGACAAAAAAGAGAGTTATGCCGGTAGCCATGGGATCTGTCGTGAATCCCTGGAACTTTTTTAAAAATACCATAATCTTTTAATGTTCCGCCCGATCGGCCGCCGGCAGCAGTCCCAGGTCCTTCATCGCTTTCTCCTCGTCCTGGTGTGCGATGAACAGAATGATTTTTGGTTCAGGTCCGGTTTTCTGTACTAAATACGAAACATCAAATTCAATCAAGGTAGTGCCTGTCTTACGGAAGGTAACACCCCAGTGAACTCTGACCATGGAATATTCGTTGCTGACCATAGTTTCCTGTAAAGACAGGATTCTTGCGGATGTCTGGCCTACGCTGGTGTAGAATTCAGCTGCCTGGTGTGCCAGCCTGAGAAACTCGGCCTTACTTTGCGCAATGGCGCCGCGTGGACCGGCAGAGATGAATGTATCTGCAAAAAATTCCGCATTTTTTTCGATATCAAGCGCGGCAAATGCCTTCTCGTACTCTGCAAACAGTCTTTGCACGGGGTCACTTTCTACCACCTTCTTCAGTTCTGACAGCATCATCTCCCAGTTCTTCTGCGAGTGGTCGCGGGCCTGTTCGGTCGGGTTATTATTCTGGGACAGCGACACCCGCGTATACTCTGCCTCCCCGGACAGTTCGATGGCCACGGCGTGGTAATTTTCAGGTACATCGGGAAGTCCTGAAAGAGGGCTGAAGTGGCTGTACCGGAGTATCCGTTCCGGTTCGAGTTGGAGAATCACGCCCCTGTCCTCGTAGTGTTTTCCCTCCCATTCACCCGTCCAGGTTATCGGGCTTCCTTTCTTCCAGTCCGAGACCACCTGGGTTCCAAACATGTAGTGCCTTATGATCGCAGGATTCACCAGCGCATCCCATACCCGGCTGAGAGGAGCGTGAATTCTTACCTCTGCCCGGGCAATAAATTTTTTACTCCTCCCGGACTCCGCTAGTCCGGCCCGCTCCTGGATTTTGAACCGGTCGAACCCTGCATGGAGTTGATGCACGGCTACCATCCCGCTGCCCAGCATCCGAGCCTTAAGTTGCATCCTGTCCAGCAGGTCGGGATCTGGCGTACCGTAGATGTCGATCCCTGACATCTGAATCAACTCGCTGAACCCGGGAAACGCGGCGCCCGCCGTCTTCATGTGGAACTCCGCGGACAAGGAGTCAGGGTGGACCTGGAAGACCGTCATCCGGGTGCCTTCCTCGTTGAAGTACACGTTGTAGGCGATTATCCCGGGCTCTTTTACTTCCACGAACCTGACCAGATCGTTCATGGCTGTCCTGAGGTCCCCGAGTTTTCCCTCGCGGACTTCCGAGCTGTCGATGATGACGACAGGCCTGTTCGTGCTGTCACTCCTTGTTTCGGGCGGCATGAAATACCATAATCTGCCGGGCTCTATTTTAATCTTTACGTGAGCGTTGTAACCCCCTCCAACGCAGTAAAAATGCCATGATCTCCTTTCCTGGTCGCCGTGATGAGCCTAAAACGCTGAAAAAGCCCGGGAGGGTGATTCTATAATGTTCAGCAATCTCCAGGATCCCTGAACCACCCCATCGTTGAAGGAAATGATGCTCCTGTGAGAACCAGGGTACGGTTTTTCCCTCAGTAATCATATCAGCACCACCTTTTTATTTCCGGGAGATAATTCGTTGGTACCATGGACAACCTGAAATTTTTCCTTGGCATCGGGGTTGCCATCGTACTGGTATTCTCCGCAGCGTCGGTGTATACCCGGTTCAGTGAGGATACCACCATGCCGGTGGACCGGGAGACACTCTACCAGATCTCAACTATCGATGCCCTGATGCAGGGTGTCTTTGATGGAGTCCTGCCGGTCGCAGAACTGAAACAGCACGGTGATTTCGGGATCGGCACCTTCGATGCACTGGACGGTGAGATGATCGTGCTGGACGGGGTCGTCTACCAGGCCAGGGCAGATGGCCGCATCTACCGGGTCGATGACAGCCTCACTACCCCGTTTGCTACGGTGACGTTTTTCGATCGTGATCGCACGATCACCACCGGGATCCCCATGAACTTCACGATATTCGCGACAACGATGGCTGGACAGCTGCCCTCACAGAACATGGTCTACGGAGTCGGAATGCACGGATCCTTTCCAACCATGAAAGTGCGGTCGATACCGGCACAGCACAAACCCTACCCCACGCTGACCGAAGCGGCAGGAAACCAGTCAGTCTATACCTATACTGATACTACGGGTTCTGTCGTCGGGTTTTATACCCCGGTTTTTCTCAGCGGACTTAATGTTGCGGGATTCCACCTCCATTTCATCAGCGATGACCGGCAGACCGGCGGTCATATTCTCGATTTCACCGTGCCGGAAAATACTACGGTCGAATATGACATAACACCGGAATTTGACATGGTGCTCCCGACAAGCGGTGCATTTACCGGAGTCGATCTCTCGCAGGATCTGACCGGGGAACTTGCGAAGGTGGAAAAGTAATTCCCTTTTTTTGCAAAAGACAGATTTCTGCGATCGATCCGACGATTTCAGGGTAGATTAGAAGAGATTTTAAGTTCTTTTAAGGGAATCAGGACTTGATCACGGTCCGGATTTCCGGAAGCGATGAAAAGTTGAGCGGGCGCGGGAACTTTTGTTAGAAATATCATTTTACGGGCCCGGATTTGTAAGATTTGGATGGAGGTGCGCGGAAGTAATGAGGAGTGGGATTTCTAGATTTATTAAAAAAATAGAGAAGTAAAATTTATTGATTAGTTATTTTTTTTGTTTGAGGAATAGTGCAGTAGCCACGTACAGCCCTTTGCATTAATCGTGACGGTGGAAGTTGTTGAAATCGGCAGGGTCAAACCTGCCTGCATGGCGTACCCCTTCTCTGGCTCGGAATCATAGCTCGACAAGTGCGAACTCGTTCTTACCGGCACTGCACTCCGGGCATAACCAGTCATCAGGCAGGCTGAAGAATGTCACACCGGGCGGGATCCCGCCAGCCGGATCTCCTGCTTCAGGGTTGTAGATATACCCGCACACGAGACACTCGAAGCAGTCGAGTTCCAGTTCCATAATGAGATCTAAACGAATGTGTTCGAATAAAAAATTTTGCACGCTGGATACCTCATGGCAAACAGCATGAAAAAACAGGATATGCCATATCTGGTTTGGCGGTATTTCATCAATGTCACGTATGAGAAGATTACAGTTCACCGGTTTCTTGTCCGATTTATCACTTCCATTACCGTCTGCCGGTTCGAATTCTGGCATTAAATCAATCATTTGAGTATTTTTTTTAACCGCCCGAACGTCCGGGCGACTCCCCCTTCCGGGAAAGAGCGCTTGTCTCGGGTACCTTGCATCATACGGATCCGGGATGCCATGCACGAATGCCTTGCCACATTTTATTATTTCAGGAAACGGGGTAATGATCACCCTCATCATCGGTACCATGCAGCAGGGATGAGGTGAGAGAACAACCGTGTTGATCGCGGGAAAAGAGGTCAGAACAGCAAGATCAGGGTCAACTCCAATGTCGAAAAATCCAC
>JBGOZZ010000200.1:0-3586 GCA_041480465.1 Methanoregula sp.
GGCTGTTTCAGGAGAATGGGGACCGGGAAGGGTGGGGTACCGGTTGTCACCCCATTTCTCCATCCATGGTATGTCCGACACAGATCCTGTCACAACCTTCTCTTCATTTGCACAGGAACTGGACAGGATTGGCATCGGGTATATCCATCTTGTTGAACCTGTTGGCGGGAGGCTTGGCGTGACACCTCCCGAGGAACTCATGGCCCCCCGTATTCGTGCGAAATTCAACGGGACGCTCATGCTGAACGGAGGGTATGATGTCAACAGCGGGAACAGCGTAATTGAAAGCGGGCTGGCAGACCTCGTGTCATTCGGGATTCCGTTCCTTGCCAACCCGGATCTTCCCGATCGCTTCAGGAAGAATACCCCCCTGAATCGTGAGGACCCTTTGACCTTTTACACAGGAGAGGAGAAGGGATATACAGATTATCCAGCACTGGGGCTGGCGTAAAGAAAAAAAGCCCGAATTACAGAAATAACGTTTTTTTTCCGGACTATGGGTTGTTTTTTTGAAAAAAGGTCAACCTCATTCGCCGTTTCCGTTGACTATCCCGTGCGAAACACCCAAATAATCCGCGGTCAATCGTTGCACATGTCATCCGGGCACAGGTCCTTGTACAGGCCGGTCATCCTGTTCCTTCTGTGTGCCATCTTCCTCGCTGCCGGAACCTGCATCGTTTGGGCGCATGCACCGCTCAGTGTGGGTTCCAATGAAGGTATCGCCGGCGCAACCCTGATCAGCAGTCCTGAAAAATCCTTTGTCCTCTACACCGCGCTCGATGAGCACGGGGGAGCCCAGTACTACCGGTTCCCGATGCAGCAAGGGCAGGTCCTGTACGGTTCCCTGCAGGTCCCCGGCCCGGATTCAGCAGTCCCGGACCTCGTGATCATCGGGCCCGGCATTGAACCCACCGGTAATGTCCCAGCCTCCCTTGAAGTGCCTGCCGGATCCGGTGCAATGCTGGTGCAGGGAAAAACACCGGGAAAACCTTCCTACGAGCCGTTTTCACCCCAGCCGATTTACGAAGTGGCACGCTTCAATATCACCGTTCCCAGGAATAGCGATTATTACATTGCTGTCATCGGTCCCGGCGAAGCGAAATATAGTCTTGCTCCCGGCTTCAGGGAAGAGTTCACGGCTGCAGAATGGCTGCTGGTACCCTGGTCAGTGATTTCAATCCATTTCTGGGAGGGCCAGACGCCGGCAGCGGTATTTGCACCGGGGATTATCATTGTGGTCGGCGGGCTGGTGCTGGCAGTGCTGTACCGTAAGAATCTGGGCGGCCTGATGCAGGATCCGGTCAACTGGCTTATCCTCCTGTCCGGCCTCCTGTACCTTGGGGGTGCTGCCATGACCGGCCTGCAGATAGTACACACTGTTCTGCTAACGGGATATTCGTCCGGTGTCGTGCTGACACTCCTGTTCATAGCCGGGCCCCTCATCCTCGGCATCCTTGCAGTCCGGGCGGGGATCCGCTCACCCGGGCCGGATCATTCCCTGATGAGTGGCTTCTGGATGGCAGTGATCGGGATCCTCGGGCTGCTGCTGTGGGCGGGTCTCCTTGTCGGGCCTCTGCTCGCCCTTGCCGCCAGTGTAATCAGCCTCGTGCGCACGGCCGGAAGCCCCCGCACTGCCTGACCGGGACCTGGCCGGTACCGAAGGTGATACAGACAAACCGAGGTACAGCGGAAGAAAGAGAAGGTTACCCGTTTTTCAGGGCAACAATATCCTTGACACCGACCAGTTTCCAGACCGCGGAACGATCCTCGCGGACGATCACTTCCACCGGGTCATGCGAAGAGTAACCAAAGGCCGTGAGTACGTGGGATGACAACTGCCGTTTTTTGATCATGGCCGCGAACTGTTCGCGTACGCTCGTTTTCTGTGCCGGATCCTGTACCTCCCTGAGTATTCCCTGCAGACTCACGAAGGTGAAGGATGAGAGGTCCGGCGTATACTCTTCGATCTCGACCGATACCTGCGGGTTTGCGGCAAAATATTCCATCTTCCTGCCATATCTTGAGGAAAGGAAATAGAGGTATTTTTTGTCAAAAACGTACATGAACGGTGCAATGTAGGGATGGCCTTTTCCAATAAACGCGATACGCGAAACGTACTGGCGTTCAACAAGGGCATCATACTCTGCTTTGGTCATTCGGGGGATCTTCAGCGGGTCCATATGCGTATCCTCACGAAAGATGCTATTGACCGTGATGCTGATAAGAGTAGTGGCTGACCAAAGGGTCCATATCATGCTTGCGGGAAGGTGAACCTGCCGTTAATCCCGTATACCTAATGCTGCATGAGCCCGGCTAGTGCGGCTATGGAAACGAACGGCGGAATCAGGCACACGGAATGCACCTCTGCACGCACCGGTGCAGACCCTTCCCGAAAAATTCTTTGTCCCTGAACCCGGCAGCACCGGCCAGGCGGCTGAGAGTACCGTGGGTCTGGAAATGGGGATCCCTGATGGTCTCTTCAACGAGCAGGATACCTCCGGGTTTCAGGGCGTCAAAGAGTTCCCGTAATGCCGCTTCATGGTCAGGGATCTCCCCCAGCACCGTAACCATCACCGCCCGGTCAAAGTAGTTGTGCTCAAGCCTGGCTTCCCCAAGACCAGCCCGGAGAAAACGGATAGTGGTCAGGTTTGCCTTCCGGGCTCGTTCCTGTGCCTGGCTCAGCATCCCCTCCTGGATATCGATCGCCGTAACTTCGCCATGAGGGCCGACAATCTCAGCGATGGGCAGGGTGAGACGGCCAGGACCGCACCCTGCATCCAGCACCTTCATTCCCGGTTTTACATCGAGCCTCTGGATTGTTGTGTGTGTCCGTGCACTCACTCCCCGGGAAAACGGGGTATCCAGCAGACTGCTCATCCAGACGGGACAGGGAATCGCGTGCCGGCGCGATGCAAACCGCCAGACAATGGCGATGATAATAACGAGTGCAATAAGGATTATGAAAAGATATAAACCGGAAATCATGGCGAGTCCTGTTACGGGATTTTATTAAGATAAAAGGTGCCGTGACGCTTATTTTTTTGGGAAAATTTCCCTTTATTTCCCTTTGATTCTCCGCTACAATGTCAATAAAAACATTTACCTGATCAGTGCAAATACAACATAATTCCGGAGACTGATTCCGGAGGGTGACAAATGCTGACAGGAATTGGGGATATCGCAGCTACGTCGTTTGTCACGCTCTATTGTCATGCCCTTGAGTCTCTTTCAGACGATCCCATACTGTCCGACCCGAAATCGGTCGAGATCATGAACGAACTGAATAAAATGCTCTCCCCCGCGGACCATACGCTGGACAGGATCCTTGTCGCTGGCACCCTGGATAAGAGGCTCGTTGTCCATATTGCAATCCGGGCAAAAAAATACGATGACTATGCACGGAATTTCTTACAGAGGTTTCCGGAAGGCGTTGTTGTCAATATCGGCTGCGGGCTCGATTCCCGGTTCCTGCGGATCGATAACGGGCGCGTGGTCTTGTATGATCTTGACCTGCCGGAAATAATAGCGATCAAAAAAACCTTTTTCAACGAGACTGAGCGGTATCACCTGATCGCCTCCTCAGTAC
>JBGOZZ010000201.1:0-3580 GCA_041480465.1 Methanoregula sp.
AAAGGCTTTTTTTGAAATCATCGACTGCCAATATTCTGATGAGTTGCTTATCAATGATATGGATACTATCCGGGATCTCCGTGAACGGCAAGACCTTTTGGAAGCAGCATATAGGAAGGGATTTGCATTGGGGAAGAGCATTCAGTGAAGCAGCCCGGTTAAAACTCATCCCAACCATTTGATCTCTGCCCCCAGGTTAGAACGGCAAACCATTAATTGCAGGGGATGCCTGACTCTGTCTTTCAGAGCAATCCCTTCTCCCTCATGCTGAGATGCCCGTTTTTCGAAACAATAATATGGTCAATAAGCTGGATGCCGACCAGCGAGCCTGCATCTCTGAGCTGGTTGGTGATGGCAATATCCTGGCTGCTCGGCTCCAGAGAGCCGGAAGGGTGATTGTGGACACAGATGATTGAGGCAGCCCGGTCGGTTATCGCATCTGCAAATACTTCACGTGGATGGACAAGGCTGTGGTTGAGCAGACCGACGGTTATCACCCGGTTACCGAGAATCTCCCCGGCACCGTTCAGCGTGAGACAGATGAAATGTTCCTGTCGTTTTTCCTTAAGGTGGGCAACAAGCGGAAGAATATCTTCAGGTCTTGTCACTTTGATATCAGTTCCAGCCGGTTTGAAATAGCGCCTGCCCAGCTCGAAACAGGCAATGATCTGGGAGGCTTTGGTCGGGCCAATACCGTCAACCTCCTGTAAGTCCTTGTATCGCAGATTATGCCTGTACTGTTGTATGAGTCCCCCGATCTCTTTTGATATTTCACGAACATCTTTATTTCTTGTCCCTCTGCCGATAATTGCTTCAATCAATTCATTATCGGAAAGAACAGATGCGCCCTTGGAGGCAATTTTTTCACGTGGTCGGTCCCTGACAGGTACTTCTTTCATTTTTTTCATGAGTGACATCCTTATAATAAAAAAATGAAGTAAATGAATAATTCTTGTTTGAAGTCAGCGGTTCGTGTTGATCAACAAAAACCTTTCTTTTTTATCCTGGCTATTCTGCAGAATTCCGGGATATATTTTAAAAATCTGAAAAATCGTCTATGCCCGATGAAGAATCTTTAAATTGAATTCTATCCATAATTTTCCGTATGACCACACATGAGAATGCGATGGAAGCGTTTGCCGGCGAATCTCAGGCAAACCGAAGGTATCAGGCTTTTTCTGAAAAAGCTGCTGCAGAAGGATTCAACAACATTGCAACCCTCTATAAGGCAGCTTCTGAAGCTGAAGCGATTCATGCGAAAAAATTGCTTAAAGTTTTGGGGGCAGTCGAAGCAACAGAAAAGAATCTCGAAGCGAGCATTGCCGGGGAAACTCACGAATTCACAAAGATGTACCCTGAGTTCGTGAAGTTTGCAGAGGGTGAGAGCAAGAGTGATGCCGTACTGGCGTTCACCTACGCAATGAAAGCCGAGGAGGTCCATGCAAACCTCTATAAAAAAGCACTCCTTGCTTTAAAGTCCGGAAAGGATATGGGACGCGAAAAAATTTTCCTTTGCCCCGTTTGCGGCAATATCGAGATTGCCAAACCCCCTGAGAAATGTCCCATTTGCGGTGTCTTCGGAAAACAGTTCCGCGAAATTACCCTATAACTCTAAAAATATTTCTTTCTTTGTCTGTTACCTTCTCAATCCCGTTTTATTCCCGCAGTTTTCCGACGATGAAGCCAGACCATGACAAGGATGATGGCAATAAGTGTTGCCCAGGATGCAGAATAGATAACAATGATAGGATAATTCAGTATTGTCTGAGGATGAACGGGTGGAGAAGGGGTATCAACACTCTCAAACTCGATAGCAACTTTGGCGGGGAAACGTTCTTTACCGTCAAAATATCTGATGAACACCGTTGCATTACCAGATGGTATAACCCCCTTGAGAGGAGCATTGTTCCTGTTTGGGAAGGCGATGGATCGGGTTATCCTGCCATTTTCATCAGCAATCTCGATATACCAGGCATCCGGATACGAACCCGGGTAGAAATCGCGGGCTTTAACAACGAGTGTTGAACCCGGGGGCAGGGTAACATTCCACGTGCCTGTCTCGGTCGGGTTCTTCAGGGAAAGAATCCTGAACGCCGGTTCGAGCGCACCAATAACAACAGAACCCGAAGGTACGGCGCAGGATGACAAAGGTTCGGACTGAATTAAAATATCCTCTGACCCTGCGCCTGGCTCCTGGGAGCAGCCGAACCTGTCATCCATTACCTGGCCATAGGTCAAGGCAGCATCGTAGATCCTGATCTCATCAAGCCTGCCCCGGAAATACAGTGGACAATTCCTGTCTGTCTGATTATAGACTCCGGCGTCTGCACCCAGCAGAACATAATTGTTGTATTGGTACTGGATTGCACCCGTCACATTCATCTGGTTTCTGAGCGTGCCATCAAGATACATCTTCATTGTCTTTCCATCATAGGTTCCGGCTATGTGATGCCACTCGTTGAGCGAGATGCTTTCATGCTGGATGGGAATTGATACCTCTCCGGTGTCTCCCAGATACAGGGACCACCAGAGATCCTGGCCATCATCAAACCCTAACCGGTATCCTCCATCCTCATATGTTGAAATTAAGACCTGTGGTTCAAACGAATTTGTAAAGAACCATCCCGATACAGTAATTCCCTCCGTGGGGTGATTCCGGGAACTGAAGGGTATTTCAATATAATTATCGGACCCGTTAAATAATACGGATCGTCCACAGACCCCGCTTTCAGCCCGCGATACACCATGTAATGTTCCCGCATTGCCATTACCAGACGCATCGATGGCGTAAATACCTCCTCCTTCATTGAAGTTGAAATAGAGCGACGGATCCGGGGAGGTGTAAATATTTTCCGCAGAGGCACATGTCCCGCCTATAAGGAAAAGGAGTGCAAGACAAAAAAGAATGTATTTTATCGGACCCTCCGTTTCAGGCATGATGATCATAACTATCCTGTAAAATGTGTATAGGGGCTTTTCCAAAAAGAACGTTGCTATGGTAAATTCTGGTAGTTTTTCTCGGTGTCAATATATTTATAAGAAGCCAGACCATTTTCGAATTGATGAAAAAAGTCACCGTCTATTCAACAAAAAACTGCCCCTATTGCCGGATGGTAAAGGCGTTCCTCGATAAACACGGGGTACCCTACGATGGGATTGATGTAGGTGAAGATCCCAACGCTGCAAAAAAAATGACAGAACTCTCCGGTCAACGCGGCGTTCCGGTTATTATTGTCGATGATGAAGTTATTATCGGATTTGATTCGCAGAGGCTGAATGACCTGTTTGGCGAAACAATATCCGGAGAAATTTATGACGTTTTGATCGTTGGAGCCGGTCCTGCGGGATTAACGGCTGGTGTATACTGCTCGAGAAAAATGTTGAATACAATTATTATCAGCGAAAACATTGGTGGACAGGCACTGGAATCCTGGGCGATAGAAAATTACATGGGTTACCGTATGATAACCGGTGAGGATCTGATGAAAAAATTCGAAGAACAGGTTCGTACTCTTAAAATGAGGCTTGAACTCGATCGGGTTACCAGCATCTCAAAAGAAGACGATATTTTTACTCTCAC
>JBGOZZ010000202.1:0-3577 GCA_041480465.1 Methanoregula sp.
ATGACTAAAAAAATTGTGTGAAAGATTTTGGAACCGTGACACACAGTTTATTCTTCGGGAACCTGGGGCTGGACGAGTCGGGTAATCCCTTCTATCCCGTCAAAATCAGAATCAAATGAATAGATATAGTGCAGGCCAAGATCTTTCAAACAGGCAACTGTGAGAGCATCCACAAAAGAAAGTCTCGGATACTTCTCGAACCAGAACCTGCCGGAAGCATATTGCACATCTGTGATCCTTATGATCGCGATCTTATCAGAATCTTCCAACGCCCCCAATGCCTCGACCGCAGCCGCATGTCCCGCCTTCTGGTGGAGAAAATTAATCACTTCTGCGAGAATAAAGTCCGTGATGTAGCGAATCGATTGCCCGTATGATCGGTGATGCCCTTGTATGCCACTGATCATTCCGGTAATACGCACCAATGATCACAACCGAGTCAATGATCGCTTCCATTACTGTATACCCGTGAGATTATGTGACACCACGGAATCAGTCGCCTCACCGGAAAATTTTCCTACGAGTGATGACAATGCCCCTTTTCGTTTCTTGACAACTTCTGCGACAATCTTGCCGTTCTGATACGACCAGCGTATCCGGTCCCCGGCACGAAGGTGAAGCATCGCTCTCAACTCCAGGGGGACATCCAGGGGGACATTCTCTCTTACTATAGTCTCCAGAATTTCAGCCATACAGTACTGTCACTTTGATCCATAATTATATAAATTTGCGGTGATTCGGATCACACACAAATGGTGGGGCTGAACATCACATGGCCCTCGGGCGGGTTGATAAAGCACACTTGCGCCTATTTCAAATATTGCCCGTGGTTCGTTGAGGAACCGGTTGTCCTGGCGGAGACGGTATGCAATCCCGCCGGAGTGTTTCTGCACGCCCATGATACGTGAGATGAGGTTTGGCTGGGTGTGCCGGGTATGGGGGTTGGGTGGTGCGGGGAAACAGACGGAATAACCACAATCACTTTGATTTTGATCGCGATGGTGCGGATCTCCGGGAGCGATTCTTATCCTCTCTCCGCATTATTTCCTTCTCCCGTTCAATCTCTTCGATAAGTTCCTGTTCACTGGGGAGATAGAGTTTATACCGCGATGCAAAGAGCTGGCTGTTGTCATTCAGCACTGAATACCGCACCACCGTTTCATCTTTCTCTGTGCAGAGAATAATCCCGATTGTCGGATTGTCTCCTTCCGTTTTTACCCGGTCTTCAAACAACCGCACATACATATCCATCTGCCCGATGTCCTGATGTGTCAGCCTCCCCGTTTTGAGATCGATGAGCACAAAACACTTGAGAATGAAGTGGTAGAAGACAAGGTCGACATAAAACTCCGATGTTTCGGTGCTGATCCTGAACTGGCGGGACACAAATGAGAATCCTTTACCAAGCTCCAGGAGGAACTGCTGAAGCTTGTTGATGAGCGCCTGCTCAAGATCCCGTTCAAGATACGAAGAGGAAGTTGGGATTTGCAGGAACTCCAGTACATACGGGTCCCTGATGAATTCCTCCGGGCGTCTGGTGAGCGGCTGCGTCACTTCTTTTGCTTCACTCACAACCGCATCCCGGTCGCGGCTTGCAAGCAATCGTTCGAAATAGAGAGAATCAATCTGACGTTCAAGGGCCCGAACGCTCCAGTTCTGGCTTAGTGATTCTCCGATGTAATATCATCGGGCGGCAGGGTTCTCTACCCGCATCAGGAGCCGGTAATGTGACCAGCTCAATCCGCTACACACTGTGTAGCTTTTTTCATCTGCAGGGATATCCCCCTCGTGGTATCCTTTTGGGAAGACAAGGAAAAACTGGCGGAAATTCTTGAGGTTCGCAACGGAAAAACCGTGCCCGAACTCATCTGTCAGCCGGATGGCCAGGTCTTTCAGAAGATATGTCCCATACCCTGCACGGCTTCTGCCTGCCTGCTCTTCTTCCACAATCAATCGGAAGGCAATAGTATTCCGGTTAAGATTACTGAGGAGTCATGATGAATTTTTTACAAAATGCTTTCGGCCAGTGCTCGATATGTTTTATGTGAAGCGGGTTATCTGGAAAAAAAACGATCGTTTTCAATAACGATAGATGAAATGTCTGGGAATATCAAGGATGTTTTATGAATACGACATCGGGCAGATCCTTAAAGTGTTCATCGCCCGTTACAATCCTGTGATTTCCGATTCGTGCAGTTGCAAGAATTATGGTATCAGCGATGCCGCCCAAAAATCCTTCACTCTTATACCCCCCGGCCAGGATAGCGATTTCCCGGCTTACCGGTACGATCAGACTTCGGATTCCCATCTCACGAATAATATTCTGAACGGTAGCGGCATCCTCCTTCTGGCTGAGAAATTTTACCATTTCTGTCAGAGTAAGCACGGAAGTGAAGAGATCAGGAGTGTCAGTCTCGATGTAATCTTTTATTTCCGGAATATGACCGTAATAATATTCAACCCAGACCCAGGTATCAATGAGGTACCCGATACGGATCCTCCTCCTCGCGTACAAAAGATCCAATAGCGGGCAAGCTTCCGAATGATGACGGTAATTTCTTCCGTCTCTCTCTGATTAGAAAGAGGATTGCTTTTTCATAGGAATCAGCACCGGTCTCCTCTTTGATCTTATCCAAATACTCTTTTGTTGGAAATGTTACCTGAATGGTAGTCCGTTGTCCGCGCCCCTTTCTCTCTGACACAGAACTTATATTCTCGGACTGTGCTTCAGCCATATAGTATACACTATGGCATGTGGGAATATTAGAGTTTCTCAGAAAATATTCCTGGCAGGTCAGGATCGGTAACTTCAGTTGACCTGATCCCCCATTGCGAGCCGGCAGAGGATAATCTTTGTCGTCCTGTCTCCTTCATCCTGATGTCGTAAGCACAATATCTTTTAAGGACCGTTTGGGGATGTATCCCCTGTTCATCCCACCAGTAGCGGGTATCCCCGTTCTGTTCTAACGGTTCTAACACGATTGACTCAGCGGGATACCCGATGGCAGGGACAAGCTGGATCTCATATTTCTCCGGAAGAACGAGAACCGTACTTAGTTGTTCCCGGTGAATGGATCCCAGCATGCACCCTCCCAAGCCGCGTTCCGCTGCTGCGAGGATAATGGTCCGGGCAGCAATCCCCACATATCGAAAGTGATGGGTTCCAAAACCGCATTTACCTGTTTCCTGCAAAAGAAGAGTGCGAGGGGAGGGATTTGAACCCGCGAACCCCTTCGGGAACGGATCTTGAGTCCGTCTCTGTTGACCAGGCTTAGATACCCTCGCTCAGAATATGATTTGTTGCAGGATAGTAAAAGGCTTTGAGTTTTATGAATCTTCTGCAAACCTTGGTCAGGAAATCCTGATTTTTTTCCGGTTGTCAGATTTACCAATCCCGGCTCTGCGAAATGATCGTTGAGGGGGCACTCGATAAAACCTGACGATTTTTGAAGAGATTACTGGATTAAAAGAGAGAGAAATAATTGGCCGATGGTGAATGATCTTTTTTCTGTTTTCATTCTCTGGAGGATCACGGGTACATACACCCTGATCTCCCCGATCCAGCCTCCGTTTTCCC
>JBGOZZ010000203.1:0-3576 GCA_041480465.1 Methanoregula sp.
ACCACTGGTGGAAGTCAGGAGTGAACCATGTACCTTTGTCAGGCGAACGTTTGCCGGTATCAGGTCCGATTACATCATCAATTTCAGTTATGAGGGAACTGTTATCATTGCCCTGGGAAGGTTGGTTTTCCCTGACGTCTGCTGTCAGGTGTGCATCATCGACTTCCCAGGTAAGATTGATACTCTTATGTTCTTTTGTGATGATGCCGGCAGGTACTGACACAAAGGAGACATGTTCCGGCCGGATTTCCATATCTGGACTGGATTCAGAAACAAGTTCAGGGCTGTTACCGCCTTCTTCCCTCTCTGGTTCAACCTGAATCCCACCACTGTCCGGAGATTTCTTCTGGTGCAATGCTGTATCTGAAACACGCCGGACTATCGATACCAGGATAGTATCTCCCCGGTACCCGACCGGGTATCCTGCGGCTTCTACGTTGAAGGATGATCCATTCCTGTGGAGGGCAGAATACTCATATCTCCCCCCGGATCCTGAACGGATTGAGGTCATACCTTCGCCGGGTGAATCCGGGCTGACAAAATCAAGGAGGGAACGGCCTGCCAGTTCAGGAGTGCTGTATCCAAGCATTTCTGCAAACTGTTCGTTCGCTTCGACGATTTTACCATCAATACTGGTGAGTATGCCATCGGGAGCAGCCCGGCTGATGATGTGTATGATTTCTTCGTTTTTTTGTATCATCTCCTCTTTTTTTTCCAGTTCTTCGCGGTGGTGGTGTAATTCTTCTTCAACGGCTTTGAGCTGGTCTTTAACAGTCGTCAATTGAAGTCCGGTCTTGTTTTGATCACTGATGTCACGGAAGCTCCATATCCGCCCGCTGATTGTATCTCCGGTTTTTTGGGCCTGGGAAGACCAGATGAATACCTGCCCCTCCTTACCATGGATAGTCCCCTGACAGGTGATTCCGGGGTCGCTGCTCATAGTTTCAATTTTTTTGGAAAAATCATCCGGGTCTTCGAGTTGATCCTGTATATACTTCAGAAGGACCTGTGAATCACTTCTGATGCTTGTCAGCTCTCCCGGGATTTTTAATAAGGACAGGAAATTCTGGTTGAATGTTGCGATTTTTCCAAAAGGATCAACTACGAGAACTCCTTCGGCGACAGATTCGAGAACTGATCCCGGAATAAAATTTGATTGATCCACATTCGCAGACGTGGATTTGCGTTCAACTGCACGTTGTATTTCATGCATGAGTTCTTCGAACTGAACTTTTGCATTTCCCGCTTTTTCGAGATAAAAATCAGCCCCCAGATTCAGCGCTTCAATAATGACCGACTTTCGTCCTTTTCCGGCAAAAAAGAAAAAGGGGGTTGTATCTCCACTGGACCTGAGGCTTTTTAAGAACTTTATGCCGTTCGTTACGGGCATTGCATAATCGGATATGATTATATCGTAGCGTTTCCCGCTGATTCTCCTGAGAGCGTCATTGACCGATGAGCAGGTATCAACCTCAATAGAACCATCTTTTTCAAGAAGAAATTTCCCAATTTCAAGGAGAGATGTATCATCTTCAACGTACAGAACCGAAATCATATGAATATCCTATTATCATCGCTGCAAGGCACATCGTCAAGACCGTTTTTTTATGATCTCATACCGATACATTCCGCTGAAACCAAAATATCCCCGTGATCCCGGATTCCCTGATAAAGCCGGACCGCTGTCATGCCCGCTATCCTCGTGCCCTCCCAGGGAATTGCCCAATTCTGAGATTCCTGCGGTGTCGCTTCCCTGACCGCTGCCTTCGACATCGCCACCATTTGATGCTACAACGAAATCGGTTATGACAAAAAAAGCGATCAGGGCAACAGCGATGCGTATGATACGCAACATCTCCTTGATAGTACCTTGTTTGACCCCTTGTTAAAAAATCAAACATCACTTCGGGTTAGATCATATAACCTGGAGGAAAAAAGGATGAATAAAACTGCATTAGCCTGGCACTTCTCACCAATCGGGCGATCATGCTATACCCAAAGGACCTGGGGTTGTTTTATCCATGGGGATTGATTACCGGGTTCTATAAAGATGTCCCCGGGCACGATTCTTACCAAAGGGATCCCTCTCCCTCCGTCGATAATCCCCATCCATTACGCTTCCCGTTTTCCAATCCAGCCCCGCAGAGTTTTTATTCAGCACATCAGTAAATGCCACTTAACTGTAGTCCAAGAGCACATCCGGACCATAGCTCGCCATTCGGTGCCGACCCTTCCGGAACCTCAAAATCTCACCCAACTTTTGGGGTACTATAAAATCGTCCGTTTGGCAAAATATGCCCGTTTCGAAGACTTTGATAATCGGAGCATGTAAAGGACTCCTTTTCGGCATGTCAGTCACCGATCGGAACCCGCAGCGAGCCCGGAATAACATCAGGTATTGTGGAAGATCCTCGTCTTCTGCGTTTTTCCTATCTGCTTGCTTCCAGAAAATGGGAGGATTATTTTTTTCTCTCATAATATTTTTTAAGATTTTGAAGAGCCGTTTCTACAGCATCCAATCCGCCTTCGAGAAAGATAATGCCAAAAACAGCTTCCATTGAGGAACCTTTCGTTTCATCGTTTTCGGGAGGAAGATTGGCAATAATCGGTGAATCCTCAAACTGCAAGGAATCCCAGAACCGGGACAACGGCTCATTTTCTACGAGGTCATTTCTCTGATTATGCAGGAATTCGTTCAGTGGGATTTTTTGTGTTTCCTGCAAAGACCAGATACTGGCCATAACGCCAATTTCCAACGCGGCGTCACCTATGTATGCCAGTGTCTTTCTGTCTTCAGAAACTTCTGTCATTTCCCGCAGATCCTGTGAACTCAATAATTCTATCCCCCCCGATTTGACCGAATTAGTCTGCGCTTCATTGAAGACCATAGTGATTTCTTTGTACAGGAAAACGAAAAAGAACAGGTTCGGATTAAGAAATTCATATCCTGTTGCAGTTTTTATCCTTGAAATATAAAATTCCTTAATTCTTTCAAATCTCTTTTCAATGTTCGAAATATCTTCTGTCGATTTTTGGGTGCGTTCCTCTTTTTTCAACAAAGTCAGATTTTGTTTAATACGATCCGCTTTTCCCAAAAAAGATCGTCCCATGATTGCATGAAATTTCACTGTCTTCCCCTCTTTCTGGCAATATATTCTCTCACGTTTCAAGGATGAAAAAGCCTTGGGTATTCCTTTTCCCACCGGCCACCTATTCCCACACCCGCACGACCTCTCACGTAAATATGCACCTGAGGGAAGGACGGGCAACATGCCGATATAACCATGAGCGGTGCATTTGATAGTTACTGAAGGAAATACTGTTTATCAATCAACGGCTGAAATGAAGTACAGAGAATCCCTATGAAAAACATCGTCATTATCGGCATGCCAGGTGCAGGGAAGAGCACAATGGGGGTAATCCTTGCAAAAACCCTGGGACGGAATTTTACCGATACTGATATCGTGGCACAGGAAAATACCGGAAGGCTCCTGCAGGAAATTATTGATGCGGAGGGGACCGGTGCATTCCTGGAAACCGAGGAAAAAATGATATTGTCGCTTCACTGTCACCATG
>JBGOZZ010000204.1:0-3573 GCA_041480465.1 Methanoregula sp.
AGAAGACGTACAGGGACTCCTTTGCGCCCCTGATGCGGCGGTTTTCGTTCCTGCCAAACCCCACGCTCGCTGCCAAAGATACCCTCGACCTGTACCGGAGCGGGAGCCTGGTCGGCCAGACGATCTTCTCGTTCCTCCTCCCCCTCGCGGTGATCTGGTTCTTCTTATCCCTGCTGGGCCCGTTCTTTCCACCCCATGGACTGCTCTTCATAGTTGCCGTTACCACGGGTGTAATCGCGTCAACGATGTACACGTGGGTCACGATGTTCGACACCTTCGGGCCGTACGCCTGCCTGCCCGTTGCAGTCAGTACGCTGATCGCGAGCAAACTCACCACGTTTGCGGTCCTCCAGGCGATACCGGCCATCTTCATCGCAGTTGTTGCGCTCTTCTCCGGGGAGGCCGCGTATCTCGTCCCTGCCGTCGTGCTCGGGATCTCAGTCTCGTTTTACGCGGTGGGTGTCATGACCTGGCTCTGTGGGCTCTCCCCCAACGTGCTGGTCTACGATGTCAAGGTACTCTTTGTGTACCTCATCCTTGTCGGCATTGTCCTGACAATCTTCACCGCGGTTGCCTTTGCGAACCCGTACTTTGCCCTCTCGGCAGTCATTCTCGCTATCCCGACGTGGTTGCTGGTGCGGAAGGCGAAGGTTCGCTGGGACGCGGTGGACCCTGAAGGGTTCTGAATTTAAAAAAAAGTGCTGGACCGGAGCTGAGGTGACTCCTCCTCCAGGTCATGGCACCGGCGGCATTTTGAGGGAACTCTCCCCACTGGACGGCCCTTGTGGCAGGGAATTCTATTGGTTCTCCAATGAATGTGGCCGCTCAAAAGAACAAAGAACCAGTAACAACACAGGTCATCATAATGACTCCCGAACCGCACGAAGTACAATCCCAGCTCATCTACCTCAACAACGCCGCGACCACGTGGCCCAAACCACCCGATGTACTTCAGGAGGTCATGGAATGTCTGCGCCAGCCGCTGCACGAACCCGGTAGAACGACGGGAAATGGATCCGCGGATTATCCTTCTGCTGCACGTGAAGCCCTTGCAGCGTTTTTCCATGCCGGTCCTCCCGAGCATTTTGTTTTTACACAGAACGCTACCGATTCACTTAACCTGCTGATTCACGGATTCGCGAAAAAGACCGGTACGCCGTTTCATGCGATCACAACCGAACTCGAACACAACTCAGTACTCCGCCCGCTCACTGCATTGGAGCAGGAGGGGGGGATCGAGCTTTCGGTCGTGCCTTTCACTGACAACACCGTCAGCCTCGCGGCAATCAAAAAAACGATCTGTCCGGAGACCCGGCTTGTCGTCATGACGCACGGTAGCAACGTGCTCGGGTCCGTGCAGGATATCAGGCCGATCGCGGAATACCTCCATGCCAACGACATTTTCTTCATCGTAGACGGGGCCCAGACTGCCGGCCACATATCGATCGATCTTTCGGATATCCCTGTCGGTGCATTCGTATTCACCGGGCACAAGGCACTCTTTGGCATTCCCGGCATTGGCGGGTTCTTTATTTCCGACCCGGATACAATCGCGGTCACCCGGCAGGGCGGCACGGGTACGGATTCACGGGAACTCACCCATCCCTTCGAGATGCCGATGCGGTTCGAGGCAGGGACGCACAACTACCCGGGCATCGCATCGCTCTGTGCCGGGATACGGTTCATTACATCGACCGGTCAGGAAACAATCGAGAATAAGAATACAGATCTTACCCGCTGGTTCATCCGCGAGCTGAAGGACATACCAGGCATCACTCTCTATAATGAAAATCCAGATCTCCCGGTCGTCTCCTTCGATATCGCCGGCATCGACAACCATGAAGCGGGATTCATCCTTGCACGGGCTTACAACGTGATAACGAGGACCGGCCTCCACTGCGCCCCGCTCGTCCATGAACGTATTGACGGCGGGAAAGGATGTATCCGGGCGAGTTTCTCGTATTTCAATACCCGCGATGAATGCAGAGCCGCGAATGAAGCGATCCGAGAGGTGGCAGAGAGTGCGGATTCTCAAGTCCATCCAGACTAAAGTCTGCGTTGACGGCTCGCTCATGAAAGAGTATGTGCTCGACGAACCGCTGACAGAAGGCTTCCTGAAATTCCTGGAAAACTTCGGCACGGTCCGTTTCCTTGAGCAGCTCAGAAAACCTTACTTCTCATTTGAAAAAGAGCAGTTCATCTCCATCAAGGGTTTTGTCGGGGATAGCAATGTTGAGGTGCGGTATAAAAAAGAGTCTCAGGATCTGGTGGCGGACTATTTCCATCTCTTGCTTTACTATTATGACCAGGGCGAACGTGGGATCTCAACACTGAAAGGGCAGGAGGATTCCATCAGGAAAAAAATGAAGGCCCGGTTGGATCCTGTGCCTGGGGATGACCTATGATCCCCTCGCGCCGTGTTTTTGAGAACCATGCCGGAGATTATGACCGGTGGTTCGATGAGCACGACGATGTTTATCAGGCACAGCGGCGGATGGTACGGAAGGCTCTCCCAAATCATGGTCAGGGACTTGAAGTGGGAGTCGGGTCGGGACGGTTTGCAGTACCATTCGACATCCGTTTTGGTATCGATCCCTCCCGAGAACTCGCACAAATAGCAAAGCGCCGTGGCATTGAGGTTGTGTGTGGTGAGGGGGAGCATCTCCCGTATCATGCAGGTTCCTTCGATTACGTCCTGATGATGACGGTCATCTGTTTTCTTGATGATGTCATAGCGGTTTTCCATGAAGTGAATCGTGTGCTCAGACATGGAGGGACACTCGTTGTCGGATTTATTGAAGAGGGTGGGGAAATTCAGCGTATGTACCAACACGTGTCAATAAAAGGGAGGTTCCTCCGATTCGCGAAATTCCGGACTGTTGAAGATATGAACAGGTTTTTCAAGGATGCTGGATTTGCGCAGGTTTCTGTTATTGAAAGAACCCGCGGTTTCTGTGTTATAATCGAGCGAAAACAGTTATTAAATTAGTCAATAAATCAATATAGTAAGTGTAACGAACTATATTTAGATTTTTCTTGGCAAATGATGAAAGTTACCCCCACTGAAGCGATGATGAAGCAGGGGCCTGATGCCGCACTGATCATGAAAAGAGGAAGTTGAGGAAATCTACCGCGTTTTTCGTTCCGAACCGGCCGGTTCGGGCTTCCTGTTCTGAAAAATGTTCTGTCGTATCTTTTCCTTTTCCCAGCACAACGAAGGGGACCGGATCCCTCGTATGCGTCTTGACGCTGACAGGAGTCGGGTGGTCGGGAAGCACGGCCAGCACACCATCAAACTTTTCAAGGATCATCCCGACGACGCTGTCTACCCGCTCGATCGCACGAACTTTTTCTTCAATATTTCCCAGATGTCCTGCTTCATCGGGTGCTTCGATATGGAGATAGAGAAAGTCGAGGTGCCTGATTGCGTCAAGTGCATACCGCCCTTTTGCTGCATAATCGGTATCAAGGTAGCCGGTGGCACCCGGGACCGTGATTATCTCCATGCCGGCGCAACGGGCAATCCCGTTCAGGAGGTCAACTGCCGAGATCATGCCCCCTTTCTTCCCGTAC
>JBGOZZ010000205.1:0-3562 GCA_041480465.1 Methanoregula sp.
AAAGTTTACATCATACATTTCAAGCCGAGAACGATTTCGACAGATGCCGAATATCTGTTCTGCGAGCCCCATACTCCGTTTAGACGGAATATGGAAGAGTATTTGTAAAAGAGCTAATATATCCTTTGTGGTCGGTTTTTTAGAGTGTTTTGAACGAGGACTAGGGCCTGTTTCTTAATCGGAGCACTTAAATTGAATTTTTTGCTAATCATCCAACTTCCCATGATAGCCACATTTGTCCGCATAACTTTCTTATATTAAATCTATAATAACACATAATACGAAAATTTAATTATGAAATTACATTCCCTGTTATTTAATTTATAAATATACACTTTTTCCTTCCGAGTCCCTGCGATTTTTCCATCAAATATGATGTCATAGGATCCTTGTGAGGGAACTCGACGTGTTCATACATCGGAGGGTTATCTGATTCACATAGTGATGAAATCCCTGACAGCCCGCATATTATTTCAACACATATACAACCTACCATGACAATTCTTTTTTATGAGAATAATCCGGGCGCCAAGTATCGGGCGGGCACATGAGCTGGTCATTAAAATGATCCTGGAAAAAGGCTGGGATCTGAATACTGAAGATGCCGAGGCAACCATCGAGTTCGAAGAGGTTACCCTGCAGGTTGATACACCACTGGCAGAACCTATGGTGAGTCAGCACTCCCGGTTCCAGCAGAGGTTTGTTGAACAATATGCCCGGGATCTGTTAAAGGGCTCTCATGCCGCCTTTGAATATGACTACCATGGCCGGCTCTTTGACTGGGGGGAGCGACTGGTTGCAGATGGGCAGCCGGTGCACATAGACCAGATTGCATACATTATCGGTAAACTCAAATCCCATCCGACATCGCGACGTGCAATCGCAATCACATGGAATCCTGTAATAGATGAGAAGCTCGATGCCTGTCCCTGCCTCCAGCTTATTCAGTGTATCCTGCGGGAAGGCAGACTCCATATGCGAGTGATCTTCCGGTCAAACGATATGCTGACGGCAGCCGGGGCCAATATGTATGCTCTTGTTCAGCTCCAGAAATCGATTGCCGATACACTTGGAGTCCCGTGCGGGATATATACCCATATTTCGCTCGTCCCTCATATCTACTATATTCGTGATATCCATGATATCGAACCATTCTGCGGAAAGGGAGAGTTCATCCTCCCGGTCATGGAAGTGTGCCGGGTATGCCAGAAGTGCGGGGCGGGCAAAAGGCATATAACAACGGGAAGTCCGTCACCTTAATTAAGATACAGCGGCAAAAATAAGAGGCACATAGCCCGGTAGTGTAGCGGTCAATCATGGGGGACTCTGGATCCCCCGACAGCAGTTCGAATCTGCTCCGGGCTATTTCTTTTGTGGTCGCCCTTTTTGTGTTCTCACGTTGACTACAGCGCAAGAACGTTTCGTTGAATCGTATTAAAAAAAGTTACCGGTTCCCGGTTTACGGGGCAAATTACGCGATCAGTGTCGAGAGGATACAAGCAAGGAATATCGCGCCGAACATCCCGCCCCCGCCGATACTAACCTGTGGCACTTCGAGATCTTTTATGTGAAGGAGCCACGCGATGCCGGCGCCGAGCAGGGTACCGACGGTACCGGCAACGAATGCCGTCACCCCTGCCAAAAGGGGGGTGCCCCCGTTCAGCAGAAGACCGCAGAGAAGTGCCGCAAGACCGGGAATGAAGAGGGGCGCTTTGATACCGTAATCAGGGATCGAGCGTGTTGCAAGGCAGGCAATGATAGCGACCACCACGATACCGGCGAAGACAGGACCAAGGATTGCCGTTCCCAGCACATCTACAGCCCGGTACAGAAGGTAGGCAGATACTAGGACCGGTATTACCGCTCCACCTAGGTTGAGCGAGATTGCGGTATCCCAGACCGGCTGCGGTGCCCATGGGGCAGGCGCACTCTCGTCTAGGGGGAGCGAGCCGGTACCAACCCGTACCATGTCGCGCCTGACCGTGTAAAGCGGGATATTGACAAAACTCCCAAAGAGCATCAGCAGGACTACGGCAAGAGCCGCGATCCACGAGAAGCCGAGCCGGGTGAACGCTGCCCCGACAAGCCCGAGAAGGATGAGAGGGATGATGAGGATGATCAGGCATATCAGCAAGATAATGGCAATGATCGAGAGCGGCCCTGACGAAGAAAGCCGTATGCCTTCGTTCATGGGCTCCCTCCGGGTTTTGTACAAATAATTGCCGCATGGTCCTGGTGATACGGGGTGAGCCAGACGCTCTCCTGAACGGCAAATCCTGCAGCCGCAAGCGTATCGACGGTCTCCCGGAATACCTCGGCCGGCAGTTTTCTCACGTCAACACTCCGGGTCTTGAGCATCAGAATAAGATGCCCGCCGGGCCGCAGGAATGCGCAGTTCCTGATGGCGATGGCTGCCTGATCGGGTTGTGCCACGTCCTGGTAGAGGAGATCGACTGCTTCGACAAGGGGGGCATAGAGCTCGGGGCGGGATGCATCTGCCATGATCGGCACGATGTTCCTGCGCCTGCGTGCCACTTCGAGCATGTCCTGCATGGGTCGCGGGGCGAACTCGACTGCATAGACCACCTCGGTATAGTCAGCTACATGGGAAACGGTTGTCCCGTTCGCTGCACCGAGGTAGAGCACCTTCATCTCCGGAAGGAGTTCCACACCGGTCCCCGTGTAGTAGAGCGCAGCAAGCTTGCTTCGGAACGGATCCCAGACCCGGGCTCCCTTTAGCATCCGTTCGCCGTACACGTTCCCCTCGCCTTTCGATACCAGAACGTCACCGATCCGGATCATTCTTCCCCACCCCCGCCAAGGAGGTCGATCCGGGCCTGTGCCTTGTCAAGGAATTCCGGCACAGGAACACCCCGGAAGTAATCGAGTCGGGAAGCAATCGCCAGTTTGCCGGCAAGGGCCCGGGCCACCTTCCCACGGACCTCGCGGGGTGCGTTGTGGACACGCCGGTGCTGGAAGATAATCCCGTGCTTGGGAGAGGGCGAGTGAGTTCTCAGGTGAGCAAAGAGGGCGGACCTGGCGCCCAGCACCTGGATCGCACTCGCCGGCATCCGTGAGAGGGGGAGGAGACCTCCCGCGTGGGACATCAACCGTGCGGCGACGAGGCCGCCGATCAGCGCACTGGTGTTGGGCAGCACCCGGTTCGCCCGGTTCGAGACCTCCTTTGCAAGCTCCGTCCTCGCGGTTGAGAATTCCTCAACATGTACTGCTAACCTCCCGAGAGCACCCCTGTTGCTCCTGGCAATGTTCTTCACCAGCACGTGCGCCGGCGTCCTCCGGTACTTGCGCGAGAACGACGGGTTACGCACCTGGTGCCACTCCGTCACCCGATCGGAGAGCCGGTTGATCAGCTCGTCTATCTCATCGAGCGTTCGAACCATCTGGAGAAGCTCCACATCCTTTCCTGCATATTGCTCCCGGATCTCCAGCTCCGTAGCAGCAAAACAGACCTCGCGGAGGATTGACAGGTATTCTTCCCGGTCCCTGCATATTCCACAGGCAACTGCATCCTCCCAGTCAAGGGGAACAAAATCATCCATCG
>JBGOZZ010000206.1:0-3554 GCA_041480465.1 Methanoregula sp.
GATACTTGAAGTGCTATTTGTAGAGAAGGTAACTTCAAAACTACCGAAATCATCCGGTTTGAGGGCACCAACAACATACTTCGTATAGGGATCCTGCGGAACCGCTGGTAAGAGCGAAGTGACTGTGACCGTATTTGCCGTTTCCAGTCCGGCATTATTCACATCACCGGTGATGTGGTAAATACCTCCGCTGGAGGTAACCTTGATATTGCTGACTACGGGACTTGCCTGCATTTTATCAATGCCAAAGGATATCGGGAGATTCATGGTCACTTTGTGAGGATTATTACCATTGTTATACGTTACCGTCAGGATAAGGTCGGTTTCCTGGTCAGGTGTTACCGTGAAGTTTACGGGGATTTTCGCCCCCGGAGCAAGATTCCCGATAAATGTTTTGGCCGGGCTCGCTGTTATTCCCATGCCGGAAACATCAAGTATAACGTTCCTTACATCATTTTTCCGCGGATTAGCTACCTGCACAAAAATGGTCTTTTTCTTTCCCAGGGTAAACGAGTCGGGTTTATCGACAATTGTTAGTTCAAGGGGTGCGTTGTCTACCTCAATTAGTGCCCGGTAGTAAAGACTGTCAGCATCACGGAAGCTCAGGGAGAATGTCGGGTAGTATGTCCCATCAAGGGCATCAGTAGCAACGGAAAACGTGAACGATTGTTTCTGGAGAGGGCCAATATTGGCTGAAGAATCGTAGGGTGTGCTGACAAGCCTGATATCGTTATCCCCGATAGTTGCATGATTGACAACAACACTCTGGTCAGAGTTGCCATTGGTCACATAGACCATGACGGTACCGGTATCCCCCGTAAAAAAGGAGCCAGGATCATAGGTAACATTCGATACATAGACATTGCCTGCTGCAATAATAGATTCCGGCGTTTCGAATGCGGTTACCGGAAATACCAGAACCCCCATTGTTACAATAAGTAACAGGAATATTCCGGACCGTGACATCGCAAAGCAGGTCGAGGGCACATTTCCCGCCCCCAAATGAACCGATCTGTTTTTTACTGTCAAATCCCGGGATGCCGGGAAAGCCATAGGTTTTACACTACTGAACATGGGTTTCCTCAGTTTCATAGTAAAAATTTTTACTACTTTTTCTTAAGTAAATTATTACCCGGAACGTAAAAAGGTTTCTAAAGAAGTAGTAAAATTTTTATCAACTGAACGATTATTATTATATTATGGAGAGTATTTCTGCAGCACTCATAAAATCGCTCAAAGATCTCGGACTATCCAACTATGAAGCACGCGTATATGCAGCGCTGGTACTCTACGACAATGCGGAAGCAAAGGAGATCATCGATTTTCTTTCCATATCAAAGCCGAGCGTATACGAGGCACTGGATCGTCTTGCGGAAATGGGACTTGCCGTAAAGAGATTCTCAAAACCTGCCCGGTACAGCGCGATCTCCCCTGAAATGGCCATCGACATCCTCATAGACAAGCATCGGAAGGCAGCTGATCAGGCACTGGCGGCACTCCGAACTCTGGAGAAAGAGAAGGTTCGCACCGACAAGGAGGATGCCCTCTGGACAATCTATGGGGATGCCAACATTGAGTATAAAATCCGTGACCTTTTCGGCAAGGCAAAGAAGCATATCGAGTGTATGATTGGGGATCGATACCTCCCGTTTATTGAAAATATAAAAATTCAGGATATCCGGTTACGATTAATTGTCATATCCGAAACGCCGGGACTTGCTGAAAAATTACACGGGTTGTTCCCGGGGGAGAATGCCGAGATCCACGTCATTTCCCCGGAACGATTCCATACCCCACCTCCGTTTGCACCCCCGGAATTTCTCGAGGCCAAGAAATTCATGAACTTCGGAAATGTTCTGGAGATCAATGTCGATGACGAAGAACTCGTCATGATCCCGCCCTTTATCGGCGGGAGCAGTTCTGTACTCAATACACGGAACAAGGGGGCGATTATGCACATGAAAATGTTCAACCAGATGCGTATAAGAGGGCTCTTTGAGGGAGAGGAGTTTTGCGCCCCACTACCGCCAGCTCACAAGAAAAAGCGGTGAACATCACCTGGATTCTTATCCGGGATATCTTGAAGAAACAAGTGAAGGGAGAGTTGAGCATATGAGTTTTGTCGAAGTTTCAAAAGTAAACGAGATCCCCGCCCGGACCATGAAACACGTTGAGGCCGGCGAAAAAGAGCTGTGCATCGCAAATGTCAGCGGGACGTTCTACGCGATCGGGGACCGGTGCGGCCACCAGAATGCCTCCCTCGCCATGGGGACACTCCAGGGGAAGATCGTCACCTGCCCGCTCCACTTCTCACGGTTTGACGTGACAACCGGGAAGAAAATCTCCAGGCCGGTTGAGGCGAAGATGGAAGGGCTGGACAAACTCCCGCCATCGTTCCTGGCCTACGCGAAGAGAATGGCCGAGATCATGGCGCCGATTAAGACGTACGATCGGCGAGTGTTCCTCGTCAGGGTTGATGGCCTGGGGATCTTTGTCGACGTCTAGAGAAAAAGGAAGGAAAAAATTCAATGAACGAAGGCAAGAAAGATCTTACGATATCGATAGGTACGAACGTATTTTTTTTCACGGAAACGGAAGAAGAGTTCGTGAATCTCCTCATAGAGATCGGCACCAGTAAAAACGTTGCGAAGATGCTGGTATTCCTTGCGAACACACCCGAAGCAACATCCCGAGATCTTGAACGCGGGACAGATACACGACAGCCTGAAGTGAGCGTTGCGATCAAATACCTGACCGATCTAGGCTGGATTAAAAGCCGGGAGGGCTCCTCCAAAAAGAAAGGCCGCCCGATGAGATACTATTCACTGGCAGTACCGGTCAAAGAAATTATTGCCGTAATTGAAAAGACAAAGAAGAACGAAGCAAATAATCAGCTCGCTCTCGTCGAGAAAATGAGAGATTATCTTTGATAAGATCCCGGGGAAACCTCTTTTTCCAGCCATTTCCCTGATTTCTCCAATTTTTGATCCCCCTCATAAAAAAAGACCCTCAGACTCGTGTTCTAACGACCTTTATGGGTGCCCGATGGCATAAACTAGGTGGTGAAAACAGCTCGATTTAAAGGGCCTTACAAGCCGATAGGTGAGGTGCAAATCTAGCGTATTTTGGTAAATAGAGTGATTATTGGGCATATTCTCCACAGGAACCCAAACGGAAGGTTTTAGGGGGTTTTTAGGTGTGAGTCGGAAGAGGGAAAAGTGAAACAAAGCCCGAAATGGGCTTATTTTACCTCATGTTTCTGACCCTTATATCCCCTCATCTCCGATAGAGGATGGATGAGGAAGGGAACCATCCCTAATTGTCCAACCCCTTTTTAAAGCATTCTCTCTATAGATCTGGGAAAAAACCCGATTAAAAAAGGGATAATTTACCGGTCCTTAAACTTCTCAACCACGCGGACGTTATCGCCCCGTACCGTGATCGGGATGGGGACGACACTCTCGTAGAGTTCGACCGTGATCTCTTCCTTTGCAGAATCAACGCGCTTGACCACGGCCTTCTCGCCTTTGAACGGTCCGGCGATCAGCTCGACA
>JBGOZZ010000207.1:0-3540 GCA_041480465.1 Methanoregula sp.
CTGTGCAGACGGTGCTACAGACAGGACGAGTGTAAGGGTGATATAGAGATAGAGAAGGAACCAGGGATTGAACACTACAATTAGATTCCGTGTAAACATCCCCACGACACCAATACCGAGCAAAAAGAGATCCCCTGTTGAATCAACGCCCAGCGGAAGAACGGGAAATATGCAGCCGAAGTACCGGGAAAAAACCCAGGTACACCCTGCAAGTACCAGGGGAAGGCAGAGAAGCGGCGCGGTACCGATCACTACGTCACCAAGGAAAGGAATTTTAGGCTGGGAATAGGTTACGGAGCCTCCCTTTTCTGAGAAAAGGACCACATTTTTTACTTTTGCTCCCATGATGAGACACCCGAAAACATGGCTCAGTTCATGAACTATCACGCCGGGGGCACGGACTATGTAATAAAAAAATCGTATGGGGATTACCTGTGCCCAGAGGATATCTAATGTCCGGGAAATAAGAATTACGACAATACCCAAGCCAATGACCACAAGAAACGAGGTCGCGTTCTGGTCCATTTTAACGTACGTATGATGTTTGGCAGCAGGTCACAGATAATTATACCATATCCACGGGTACTTCTGAAAGTCTCATTATCCTCAACTGCCAATGAGCAGCTATGCCTCCGGATAAACGGGTGGGGAATCCATCACATGACACCACGGAAGTTCATTATAACCGGCTCATCAACGAAAAGAGTCCGTACCTTCTCCAGCACGCGGCTAATCCTGTTGACTGGTATCCGTGGGGGGATGAGGCATTCGCGCGTGCCCTGGATGAGGATAAACCCGTCTTCCTTTCCATCGGTTACGCCACATGTCACTGGTGCCATGTTATGGCGCATGAATCTTTTGAGGACGCTGATGTTGCTGCATTACTGAATAAGGATTTTATCTGTATCAAGGTGGATCGTGAAGAACGCCCGGATATTGACAGTATCTATATGTCAGCCTGCCAGATGATGACCGGGCAGGGAGGATGGCCGCTTACCCTCATCATTACCCCGGAAAAAAAGCCGTTCTTTGCAGGTACGTATATCCCGAAATCAGGGCGGTTTGGCATGAATGGCCTTCTCGACCTGCTTCCCCGTATTATAAAACTCTGGCAGGAAAAGCGCAGTGATCTTACCTCATCAGCAGATGAAATAGCGACTGCTCTTCAAAAGGCCCAGGCATCACCAGACAATAGCAATCCGGGTACGTTACTTCTCCAGGAGGGGTATGAAGAACTGGCAGTGCGCTTCGATGAAATGTACGGGGGATTTGGCAGTGCTCCAAAATTCCCGACGCCGCAGACCCTCCTCTTCCTTGTACGGTTCTGGAAGCGTACCGGCACCAAGCGTGCCCTTGCCATGGCGGAAAAAACACTTGGTGCGATGCGCATGGGAGGGATCTGCGATCAGATCGGAGGAGGATTTCACCGGTATTCTACCGATGCCCGCTGGCGGGTGCCGCACTTTGAAAAGATGCTGTATGACCAGGCGCTTCTCGTCATGGCATATACTGAAGCGTATCAGGCAACACACAATCCACAATTCCGGAAAACTGCTGAAGAAATTATCACTTATGTTATTCGCGATCTGACCTCCCCCGATGGTGCATTCTATTCTGCTGAAGATGCAGACAGCGAGGGAGGGGAAGGGGCTTTTTATCTCTGGACCGTTCATGAAGCCGAACAGGTTCTGGGAAAAGATGATGCCACTTTCGCTGCACGATTCTTCAACATGACCGGTGCCGGAAATTATCCCGCCCCGGCAGACAAAACGGGGCAAAATATCCTCTTCCAGACACCTTCCTCAGCGTGTCATGCGTCATCAAACGGAGTATCAGGCACCGATCATGAATCCCGGATTGAATCCATAAAAACCAGACTCTTCAACGCACGGGCACGGCGTTCCCATCCGTCTCTTGACGATAAAATACTGGCCGACTGGAATGGCCTTTTTATTGCAGCACTTGCACAGGCAGCACGAACCTTCAGGAACGAGACATATCTGGCAGCTGCCCGACGAGCCATGCAGTTTGTGTTGCATACTATGCACGACGAAACCGGCAGGCTCCTGCACCGGTATCGCGATGGTGAGGCGGCAATTCCGGCATTTGGCGATGATTATGCATTCCTCATCAAAGCATTGATCGAATTATATGAATCCACCTTCGAACCTTCGTATCTCTCGTCAGCGCTCGAACATAATGCCTGGTTTCTTTTACATTTCTGGGATCCGCAGCAGGGGGGATTTTTTACGACACCTGATACTGAAAAAATCTTTCTGGTGCGTAAAAAAGAGATTTATGACGGAGCACTACCGTCATGTAATTCCATTGCATTTGAAAATCTCGTGCGACTCGCGCATCTCACCGGTGATGCAGCATTCGAAGAGCGGGGATTGGCGCTATCCCGCTGTTTTGCGGCAACCGTGGAACAATCTCCATCAGCATATTCAGGATTCCTGTGCGCTCTTGACAATGCCATCGGACCGGCTCATGATGTTGTGATTGCCGGGGATCGCGATACTCCTGATACACAGGTCATGATCAATGCGCTCCGGGATCACTACCTCCCATCTGTGGTGGTGCTTTATCTGCCGCCAGATGAATCCCGAAACCTGCTCATCACCATAGCTCCCTTCATACGCAATCTGAATTCCACCGGGCGTATCACAACAGCTTATGTTTGTTCCGGCCATACATGTGCCATGCCCACGAGCGAAGTGCATCAGATGCTTGAATTACTGGGTGCATGAAATCAGACACATAAAAAACACAGGGAAACTTTATTTTTCAAATCAGGAATCAAAAAAATCAGATGGACGATAAAGGAGGATATGTCCATGTCCCGCCTGCCGCTCCACTACTTTCCCGGGTGCTATCAGATATCAGTTCAGGCGGGAGTCATTTTTCCGAAAATCCCGTGAAGGAAATGAAAAACTAAAAGAGTATCGAAATTCCACAGAGCTTCTCCTGAGCGTGAGAAAAATCAGAGATTTTTCAGGGCAACAAGATCCTTGACCCCGACCAGTTTCCATACCAGTGAACGTTCTTCTTCAGCGATTGCGGCAGGAGGATCCTGCGGAGAATGGCCGAGTGCTGCAAGGATGTTGCAGGAAAGATTCCTCTCTACTACCAGATCGACGAATTTTTCCCGGATAATCTTTTTTTCGATAGAATCGTGAACTTCTTCAAGGTAACCCTGCAGCGTTACGAACATATATGACGAGAGGTCTTTTGTGTATTTCTCAATTTCAACAGATACATAGGGGCTTTTCCGGAAATAATCGATCTTTTTTCCGTATTTTGTCGAGAGGAAATAGAGGAATGATCCGTCGAAGACATAGAGGAATGGTGCAATATAGGGGTATTTCTCACCCTGGAATGCGATCCGGCAGACATAGCCCTTTTCGATGAGCCGATCGTACTCCTGTTTTTCCATCCGTGGGATTCTTAATATATCCATAAACTCACATCATTGGAGTTCCCGATGGTACCAGATAAACTTTATTAATCTTTGTCGAAAAAATAAAAAAGAAAAAATTA
>JBGOZZ010000208.1:0-3538 GCA_041480465.1 Methanoregula sp.
CTTGCCTTTGTCGCACCGGCGCAATTATATATTCTTGGCCCTGCAGTTGTGCTCTGGATAATAGTTGTCGTACAGGCTTTGATTGCCGTTTCTGCGCCATCTACGCTTTTTGGGCACTGGAAAGATGATCGGTTCAAAGAAAAACTTGAATGGGATGCATTCACCCGTTTCCTCTCAGATATGGCAATGATGCAGAAATATGCACCGGAAGACCTGTCAATGTGGGGCGAATGGCTGGTTTATGGTACTGCACTTGGCGTCGGTGATAAAGTGGAGAAGGCGATGAAAGCACTCAACATCCGTGTAGCGGAAACCGGGGTGCCGATAGGGGTCATGGGAATGAGTTATGCGTTTATCCCGCTTCTCCATTTCACACCTCCGAGTCATGGAGGTGCAGGCGGAGGCGGATTCGGGGGTGGCGGCTTTGGAGGCGGAGGCGGATTCGGGGGTGGCGGTGCCGGGGGAAGATAATAGTTAAAATCTTCCCTCCCTTCCCTGGGTTCTGCTATGAACCAGCATTTTTTCCAGTCCTGTAGCTGTAATTCAGCATCATTGTATCAAGAGCCATAGAAGGTATAAATCCGCGCAAACCATATGAATACCAAAAAGGGAAATTGATCTATGCAATATACGGAAGGCCAGCTTGGGAGGGTCTTTGTCGTGCGGATTGATGATGGCGAGGATATGTTGATCACGTTGCGCCAGTTCATCAATGACAAAACTGTCTATGCTGGTTCGATTCTCTTCCTCGGTGCCCTTATGAACGGGAGGATGGTTACCGGCCCGGAAGAGCCGGTAATTCCGCCGGTTCCCCATTTTGTTATGTTTGAAGGGGGTTGGGAAGTTTTTGGTGTAGGAACCATCTATCCGGGCGAAGATGGTCCGCATATTCATTATCATGCCTCAGTAGGTCGTTCCGGTCATGCCCTCACTGGATGTCTCAGAGAAAAAGCAATTACCTATCTCATTATTGAAGCGGTTGTTTTAGAATTTATTGGTCTTTCCGCACGCCGGGAGTTTGACAAGGAGACCCAGGTTCATCTCCCGGTTTTGGGAGAAGAGGAGGATACCCTCGCCGACAAAGCTGAAAGAGCGGATGAAGGCGAAAATGAGGAGGAACCATCAGGTAACGAAACGGATGAGATGGATGATCTGCCGGGAGGACTTGCTGAAATCATCCGCGACCTGACCCGCAGCCCGTCTTCATGAAGATGCTTATATCTTTCTATAACCTGATTCTTTTTTGCACCCTATGTTAGATCAACCCGGATTTCTTCCCCTGTCCGCCAAAGAAAAGAACAAACTCGGCATCCAACAATTTGACGTCATTCTGGTCACAGGGGATGCATATGTTGATCATCCTTCTTTTGGGGCCGCCCTGATCGGGAGAGTCCTGTGGGACGCAGGTTTCACCGTCGGGATCATAGCCCAGCCAGACTGGACTTCTGCAACTGATTTCACCAAGCTCGGAAAACCGCGACTGTTCTTCGGCATCTCCTCAGGAAATGTCGATTCCATGGTGAACAACTTCACACCCAATCTCAAACGACGGAGTGATGATGTCTATTCCCCGGCAGGAATTCCCGGACGACCAGATCGGGCAACTATAGTCTACACCAATAAAGTGCACGAACTTTTCCCCGGCACACCGATTATCATCGGGGGTATTGAGGCAAGCCTGCGAAGGTTTGCCCATTATGATTACTGGCAGGATCGTGTCCGCCAATCGATCCTTGCAGATGCTCCGGCAGATCTTCTCGTGTTCGGTATGGGAGAACGCCAGGTATCGGAGATTGCAGGGAGACTTGCATCAGGTGAGCACATTGCATCATTACAGGATATCAGGGGAACTGCATTTACCATGGAACTTGCCCTATGGCGCAGTCAACGGCCGGAAAGGGTCATCGAACTTCCCGGTTTCGCTGAGGTTGCCCAGGACAAAATCGCATATGCCCGTGCGTTTGCAATGCATTATAACGAACAGGATCCCGTCCGTGGCAGGACAATAGCACAACCCCATCCTAAGACCATCGTCATCCAGAACCCTCCAGCACTGCCCTTGTCGACCCGGGAACTCGATCGTATGTATGATTTGCCATTTTCCCGCCGGGCACACCCTTTGTATACATACAGTATTCCGGCTCTTGAAACGGTGCAGTTTTCCATTACAAGCCATCGGGGATGTTTTGGAGGCTGCTCGTTCTGCGCCCTCACCCATCATCAGGGCAGGATCATCCAGAGCCGGAGCAGTGCATCGATCATCCGTGAAGTAACTCAAATGACGAAGATGACCGAATTCAAAGGCATCGTTCAGGATATCGGGGGTCCAACAGCGAACATGTATTGCCTTTCGTGCGAGCTCTGGGAAAAATTCGGGGTCTGTCAGGATAAACGCTGCAGTCCTTCATGCAAAACCTTGAAAAAGAGTCATCAGCATCAGGTTGCACTCCTCGAAAAACTTCGTCGAATACCGGGTGTGAAAAAAGTCTTTGTCAGTTCCGGTATCCGCTATGATCTCGTACTTGAAGATGATTCCGGCTATCTTGAAAATTTATGTAATCATCACGTTTCCGGGCATCTCAAGATCGCACCGGAACACGTGGTAAAAAAAGTCACCGACGCAATGAACAAACCCGAATGTAAGGTTTTTGATCAATTCCGCGCATGTTTTGAAACGTTACAAAACGGTAAAAAGAAACGACAATACCTCCTGCCATACTTCATGTCGGGACATCCGGGCTGTTCCATCAGTGATATGGTCGATCTGGCAGTCTATATCCACGACCACGAGCTCTACACAGAGCAGGTCCAGGACTTCACACCTACACCAATGAGTGTTTCGACTTGTATGTATTATACCGGCCTCAACCCCTTCACCCTTGAGCCGATCCACGTTCCAAAGGGTCATGAAAAGAAAATTCAGCGTGCGCTGATGCAGTATCGTGATTCACGGAACAGGGAACTGGTTATCGAAGGACTTAATGCCGCCGGAAGAACCGATCTCATCGGCAACGGGAGGGAGTGCCTGGTTCAATCCAGTGACAAAAGGGTTTTGCGATACGCGAAAAAATACGCCACGACGAAAAAATAAGGCAGTCTATCCACTTTTTTGCCGCAAAAAAATCCACGTTAACGTGTAGTGGTATGTGGGTTATATACAAAATTCGGGTTTGCGGGCGTTTTTTGTAATTCCAATTTGGAGCGCAGTCGGGATGGCATAAAATGATATCTGAAAAAGACACGAAGTCCTCAAAAAGTCTGGCATTCCCGTCAGAAAAGGAGTGATGGATTAAAAAAAATCATTTCCTTCCATAATCATCATCGAACCTTATAATGTCATCCTCTTCAAGATACTCCCCAAGCTGGACCTCTATAACTTCAAGCGGGATGACGCCCGGATTTTTCAACCGGTGCCGCATTCCACTTCGGACAAATGTACTTTCACCCTGCCTGAGCAGCTTTATCTCTCCGTTCAGTTCGACTTCTGCAGTCCCTCGTACTACAACCCAATGCTCACTCCTGTGATGATGCAGCTGAA
>JBGOZZ010000209.1:0-3518 GCA_041480465.1 Methanoregula sp.
AATAAGGACAATCACCACGTACTTGATCCCGTCGATGAACAATGTCCCCCAGTCGGCAACTTCCGGGGACGGTTTCTCCCCGCGAAGGATCTTCAGTGCATAGCCAAGAAGGGGGAGCGCGAGCAGGATCGCCGCGACGAGCAGCAGCAGCCACTTCATCCATTTTCCGACAAGCCCTTCCTGTGCATACTCAAAAGCTTCTCCAACCATTTTTCCGTAATCCATAGCATTTACCCCATTTTTAAGGATAATTTCCCTGTTGGTTTTTTTGCCTTAATACCTGTCGATCCGGATTTACCTGTTGGATGAACGGTCCTGCTCAAAAGAGGATTTTTCAGGAGAACCCGCTGGCGAGCCCATCGCTAATCCGCTCTTTCTTTTCCTTGTTGAGCCCGTCAACGTAATCCTCGAATTTATGGATCCGGGTACTGACTGGGAAGGGGATGCCGATCGTGCTGATGATCGCTTCTCCCTGGTCGAGGGTCTGGATCTCGATCTCCATCTTCGAGAGGTCCTGTTTCGCACTCCCCATGATGATCTCCCGGTCTCCCCGGTCGCCGAGGCCCATGACCACAAAGGTGTTGATCTGGGCGAGCACTTTCTGGTCGATGTTCTTGGGCTGCTGGGTCACCACGCAGAGGCCGACGCCGAACTTCCGCCCCTCCATGGCGCATTCCCGGAAGATCTGGGTACTTGATCCGCCGGCACCCAGCACCCGCTGTGCTTCTTCGATGGTGATAAGCACCTTTTTCTGTTCGGTTGGTTCGGTCTCGATCCCGAACTCCTCAGCCGACTGGCGGTGCGCCTGCATGATCCTCCGGGTGATCATCGAGAGCACAAGGAGTTCGCTGCGTTCACCCATACGGGGGATGTCGATGAGGACTACCTTGTTGTCGTGAAGGTACCGGAGGATCTCCGGGACGCACGAGCCTGATTCGCGGAAGAACTTCCGGTTGCCCTGCACGATGTTTTTTATCCGGCGCTGGATGACACTGAGGGTACCTGGGTGGAATGACGAGAGTTTCTCTGCGATATCCGGACAGGGTCCCGTATACTGGTTGCTGCCCACCTCTTCCTGGAGCGTGTCGACGTTTGCCCTGAGGAAGAACGGGATCACCTTGTTTCCCGGGAACTCGTCGAGTGACTCAATCGCGTCCCGCTGGGCCTGCGAGAGCTCATAGAGCAGGGCAAGGTCGGTCATCCGGAAATCATCGTAGTCGAGCCAGAGGCTGTTGAGGGAGTACTTCTTCCGGTCGGTCTCGCTGATGGTGAAGACCGCGAGCCCGTCCATACCGGCACTGTAGTGGACAAGCCCGAGTGTCCGTTCCCCGGTGCTGGACTGCCCGCCCCGCACGTACTCACCATGGGGATCGACCATCAGGAGGCCGAACTTCTGCATCTTCATGCACGACGCACAGAAGGTCTTCATGAAGTTGCTCTTTCCCATGCCGGTGGTGGCAAATACCCCCATGTGCTGGGGCAGTACCCTGCTCGGGATCTTAACATGAAGGTCCCTGAGCACACCCTGCCCGGTCCTCATGACCCCTACTTCGATATCCCCCATGACTTTTGTGAGGAAGGCAAAGTCCTCTGAGCCGGGGACTTTTACCACGGAGAACTTGGTCGGCACGGTGCGGGGCTTCCGGAAGACCCCGTTTTCATCGACAAAGCCGAGCGGAACGGCTTCAACGCCGATAAACACATCCTCGCCGAGGCCGTAGAAGTGCTCGCTGAACGGGCGGGTGTCCCAGCGTTCGTCGGCAAAGTTGCTCTCGTGGACAAGGTCGCTCACCTTTGCATAGAAGGAATACCCCTTGGCAGTATCGGTGATCTTCAGGATATCCCCGACAAAGAGTTTTGCCGAATGGGGGATGATAAACCGGTAGGAGAGTACGCTCCTGCCGATCAGGCGGAATTTTGTCGTGTCTGTATCTTCAATATCGTTCAAAGTCACCATGCAAATCACCAAAAAGGTCTTCAAATGTTTTGTTTTTGATACCCTGTTTCGAGAGGGCGGCTTTTATGTCCTGCTGGAGCTGCATCACGAGCGGCTCATCGATGACGACCGAGCGGTGTGCATCGAGGAGAGGGTAGGGATACCCCGGGATCCTCCCGTCATCGGCACACGCGGCAAGGGCCTGCATGGTTGCCGCTGCTGCCTGCTCACTGGTTCCTCTCGGCAGCTCCATCTTCATCGGGCGTCCCCGGCGCGGGTGGAGTGAAGCGATGTAGATCTCCCCGTGCCTTCCCTGGCGGTACTCGGTGTGGTCGAGGAGATGTTCGTCGATCTTTGTCCACCAGGGGCCAAAAACTCCGAACTCTCCTGCAAGTCCTCCGATCGCCGGGAGGAGCGGGTGCCCGCCACCCCATGTCGCCCGGGTACGCTTCGCCACGGCTGCGAGAAGAAGCCCGCGTTCCTGTGCCGTCCCGATGATATCGGTAAGGACCGGTTCATGGTTCTGGCTGGAGACCCGCAGCGCCCCGTCGAGGAGGAGAAGCGCTCCGCCCGGTAACGTCTTTGAAGTCTCAAGGGCAACCCAGTACTCCAGCGTGTCGCGGAGGATGGCAGACGCCCGTTCGGGATCGGCATTGTCCAGCCCTTTGTGGGGAGGGTGGCCGAAACAGTCCCGGTAGATCTCGTCAAAGTCCCGGTTGCGGTGAGCGGGCCCGATGGTGACGAGCGTGAGGGGGGTGATGGAACGGTTGGAGCGTTTCCCGGCAGAAAACGTTGTCCGCACCGCCCGGATTGCGGCAAGAGTTATACTTCCTCCTTCTGCAATCATGGTGTTGCTTCCGTCGACTGCACTCACTATCCCTGACGTGCCCGGGGGTATCAGGTGGATATCGTCTTTTTTGATCCCGCTCTCCTGTGCAAACCTGTTCACCAGGTCCTCGGGAATATACTCTGCGATCCGCCTGAGCGCCTGACCGACCGATTCTTCATAGGATGCAGGAACGCTCAATCCCCGGCCTCCCGTACCCGGCTCACCATGTCAGTTCCCATCTCAACAATAAGCGTATTGGCAAACTCCCCCTGCATTTCGGAGATGTGGGAGATCAGGATGATCTGCGGGAAACGCGACTCCTGTGTCCGCAGGCTGGTCAGGAGGCTGTTTCTCCGTTCTTCGTCCTGGCTCCCGAAGATCTCATCGAAGATCAGGATCGTGCTCTCGTGCACGTTATGGAGCTCTGCAAGGTAGCGGGACAGGGCGATTCTCAGGGCAACGGCAATGTCGTCCTGCTCCCCGCCGCTGAACCGCCCGATGGCGTAATCATCGTCAATGTCCCGTACGAGGAGGTTGAAGTCCTCGTCCAGCAGCACCTGTTCGTAGCGCCCTGAGGTTATCTCGCTGATGATCCGGCTGACCTCTCCTTCAAGCCGGCTCCGCACGACCTGCATGAGGTAGATGACGTACCCGCCGATAACCGTGCGGGTAAGCTTCAGAAGTTCGATCTCTTCTTTGAGATCTCCGGACTGCTTCTGCAGATCCCTGATCTGTGCCTCGGTGCGCTGGTAT
>JBGOZZ010000210.1:0-3481 GCA_041480465.1 Methanoregula sp.
AGAAAAAGGCACCGGTAAAAGAAAAGAAATCTGCAAAACCAAAAGCGGAACCTGCAGAAAAAACACCGGAAAAAACTAAGGCAACGACTGCCGTGAAATCAACCAAAAAATCGGTTAAACCAAAGACAGAAGAGCCTGCCGAAATAAAAGCCAAACCCAGGGCAGCTCCAAAACCAAAGGCAAAAAAGAAGACCGAGTCAGAGGTGAAGAAGAATGAGTGATGTCGCCAGCCAGAAACGCATCGCAGCCGCAGTATTAAAGTGCGGTGTCAACCGTGTCTGGTTTGACCCGGCCCGTCTCTCGGATATCGAGAACGCAATCTCACGTGAAGACCTGAGAGGGCTTATCACTGATGGCGCAATCAAGGCACACCAGAAGAAAGGCGTAAGCCGCGGCAGGGCTCGTGCACGGATCGCAAAAAGGTCATACGGCCACTGCAAAGGTGCCGGGAAAAGGAAGGGTGCAGCCGGTGCCCGCAACCCGAGCAAAACGGCGTGGATTCAGAAGATCCGTGCTATCAGGAAAGTGCTCGTTGAACTTCGTGATGCAGGGTCGATCGACCGGCATATGTACCGCATAATCTACCGGAAAGCGGCCGGCGGGCAGTTCAGGAGCGTTGCACACATGAAGGCGCAGATGGAGATCCTCGCTGGGAGGATGAAGTAACATGGCGACAGGATCACGGTATTTTGTACCTTTCAGAAGACGAAGAGAGGGCAAAACCGATTACTACAAACGGACCAGGCTTGTCGTTGCAGATGCGCCACGAATGGTTGTGCGCAAGACAAACCGTCATATCATCATCCAACTTGTTACAGCAGAGATGGACGGCGATCGCACACTCATCGCGGCAAACTCTGCTGAACTGGAAACATACGGCTACATAGGATCAACATCCAGCACACCGGCAGCCTATCTGACCGGGATGCTCTTTGCCGTAAAAGCAAAAAAAGCAGATTATGGCAGGGCCATTCTGGATATCGGGCTCAACCGGGCGACTCCTGGTGCACGGGTCTTTGCCGCACTTAAAGGCGCGGTCGAAGCGGGACTTGATGTACCACATGGGGAGCAGATTCTCCCTTCCGATGAACGGGTCAGGGGTACACATATCGCTGCATATAACAAAAACGCCGGCGATATTGTTACGATTGTCGAACAGGTGGCAGACGCAATAAAAAAGGAGCTGGTGTAAATGGCTTATGAAAGAGAAGAGTGGCGCCCGGTCACCGGTCTTGGCAAACTCGTCGCTTCTGGAGAGATTAAAAGTATCGACCAGGTACTTGAAAGTGGCAGGCCAATCAAGGAACCCCAGATCGTCGATATGTTTCTTCCCGATTTGGAAGATGAGGTTCTTGATATTGCCATGATGCAGCGCATGACTGACTCGGGTCGCCGTGTTCAGTTCCGTGCTGTTGTTATCGTAGGTAACCGGAACGGTTATATCGGATTTGGTCAGGGCAAAGACGTGCAAGTCGGTAACGCGATCAAGAAAGCGATTGTAAAGGCAAAGATGAATATTATTAAGGTCCGTCGCGGCTGTGGCAGCTGGGAATGCGGATGTGATGTCAGCCACTCGATACCGATGCAGGTTCGGGGAACTGCAGGCAGTGTCCGCGTCACGCTTAAACCTGCCCCTCAGGGTATTGGTCTTGTCACTGGGGATATCAGTAAGAAAGTGCTTGAGCTTGCAGGTATCAAAGATGTATGGACATTTGCACGCGGACAGACGCGAACCACTATTAATTTCGCAAAAGCTACCTTCAACGCGCTCAATGAGACCAATATGATCAGGACAGGGAGGTCTCTGTAAATGTACGCAGTTGTTCAGGTGCGCGGGGTTGTTAAAACCCGCCGGGACATCAAAGACACACTTAAGATGCTTCGTCTTCACCATATCAATCACTGCGTGCTCGTACCGGACACTCCGGAAAATCTTGGCATGATCCGTAAAGTAAAGGATTATGTTGCTTATGGCGAGGCAGAAGCAGCAACAATTGAAACTCTGCTCCTGACACGTGGAAGGGTAATTGGCGATGCACCGCTGACTGATGAGTATATCAAATCGAACTCAATTTACAGCAATATCTCTGAATTTTCTCGGGCACTTGCGAGCGGAGAAACGAAGTTGCGTGAAATACCGGGATTAAAACCCGTGTTACGCCTTCATCCACCACGCAAGGGATACAAGACCACCAAACGTACCTTCCCACAGGGTGGAGCGCTTGGCTATTATGGTCAGGAGATCAACACTCTCCTCTATAAGATGAGGTGAAGCAGGATGCCAACCAATAAACGTTCAAAATACCGTGGATCGCGGACATGCGGAGGAGGTACCCATAAAAACCGGCGTGGAGCAGGTAACCGTGGCGGACGGGGACGCGCCGGCATTAACGCCCACCACTTTGTCAAGTGGTATAAAGAAATGGGAGGGCCGGTGTTTGGGAAGGATGGGTTCTCAAACAGTTCCCAGATTTCTGTATCGGTAATGGATGTCGGGATCATTGACCAGATAGTTCCATCGCTTCTGGCACAGGGTATTGCAAAGAATGAAGGGGATGTCATTGTGATCAACACCGCTGATATCGGCATTGATAAGGTGCTTGGAAGCGGCAAAGTCACAAAAAAACTGAACATCTCCGCGCAGGCATTCTCTGAATCAGCAAAGGTAAAGATCGAGAAAATGGGTGGAAAGGCGCAGATCGTCTGACCGTCCCCGTTATTTTGGTGAAACAATGGGAAACCTGCTGGATCGAATGGAACCCCTGCTCGCTGCGATGCCCGCAGTCAAGAGTCCTGAAGGACATGTTCATTTCAAGAACAAATTGATCTGGACGCTGGGAATATTAATTCTGTATTTTGCCCTGACGAATATTCCTGTATTTGGTCTCTCTCCAACTAACCAGGATTTATTTGCTGCATGGCGAGCTCTTCTCGCCGGTGCAAGCGGTTCAATTGTTCACCTTGGAATCGGGCCAATCGTCACGGCATCCATCGTGCTCCAGCTGCTTAAAGGGGCAGATATTCTTCACATCGATACGAGCGAGACACGCGGACAGGTCATGTACATGGGTCTGCAGAAGATTCTCATCCTTGTCATGATCGTTGTCGAAGCTGCACCAAACCTTGTCGGCAGCTTCATGGTACCCGATCCAGTTATTGCCAACCAGTTCTTTGGTGGCAATCTTTTTGCGGTCTCTCTGCTCATCTTCCTCCAGATCTGTATCGGCGGTGTCCTCGTTTTCCTTATGGACGAAGTAGTGACGAAATGGGGTATCGGATCCGGTGTAGGTCTTTTCATTATCGCCGGCATATCGCAGGCAATAGTAAACGGATTTATTAACTGGGCACCGGTTGCTGACCAGTACCCGGTCGGATTTTTCCCGCGTCTTGTTGCCATAGGTCTGGATGGAGGTAGTTATCTCTCATTCTTTGGCAAAGACATCCTTGCATTTGTTACCACGATTGCAATTTTCCTGATAAT
>JBGOZZ010000211.1:0-3476 GCA_041480465.1 Methanoregula sp.
CATCGCGACGCGGGTAGGGGTGATGGCGAAGCGGATTGGATTGAAGGAGCATGTCGCGTTTGTCGGCGGGGTGGCGAAGAATGCCGGGATGAAGGCAGCACTCGAAAAGGAGCTGGGTACAATCCTTTATGTCCCTTTCGAACCTCAGATCACCGGCGCCCTAGGGGCTGCAATTGCCGCACAGGGAAACAGGTAACACCCTCCATTGACTGGTAATCATCCCGACAACCTGCTCTTTTTCCAAGACCACCCATTTCCCCTGTTCCTGGCATTTTACTCTTTCATCACCGTCAAGGGAGTAAATACCATCTCTTTTTACAGTTCGTATAAGCGAAGAGTTCTGTCATTGTACTCACAAAGATTTGTGAATTTATCAGGCACGTTTTCTAATTTGGTTTTTATGGCTTCAATAACTTGCAAAGATATCGGGTTCGATTGTTCCTTCGAAGTAACTGGAGCATCTGAATGGGATGCCATAAGACGATTTATTGAACATACAGAATCAGCTCATAACATTCCGGTATTACCTGCCGACGCTATTTATCGATTAAAAAAAGGATTAAAAAAATAACATTCTCAAATCCTTCATATTTGTATTCTGTTGCCCGATCTCACATACCCGCGCTCCATCTCCTATATGGCAATATCAAAAAGTATCAGGGTTTTTTGTTGTGATTCAACATTCGACCAGGCCCATACTGACTGAAAGGATAATTCGCGAGTTCTATATTCGAACCTGTGGCAGTCTGTGAATTTATCATACCTGTCTCCCAAATGTTTTTCGGTTTGTCATGGGGATGAAATTTAAACAAGAATCTATCGATATGAAAAGGATTATTCTCATCGTATTGTGCTTGCTCGGTATTGCAGGGTCGGCATCTGCATACCAGATTTATCTCAGCTGTCCGGAATCCGTACAGGTTGGTCTTCCGCTTAACTGTTCAGTTGACAGTAATTTACCTACCGGAACCACATTTGATGTTGTGTTTTACCAGTCAGTATACATTGCAGCCCCTTTCAGCCGGATGCCTTTTGTGATCCGGGAAAACCATGCCACTATGTATCAATCATTCGATACAAAAGGATTGCCCGGGGGCCTGTACAAAGTGGAAGTCCGGTTTTCCGGTAGTGAAGAGGGCAAACTGTCCTCCGATTCAATAACCCTGCAAGTGCCCAAACTTATTGACCGTTCGGGGGACATCACGATAACTTCTCCCATGTCCCAGACGTTCAACGAAGCGCTCAGAATTGAGGGGTCAGAGACCAAACTCGGCAATAAAGGGGTCGAGATCGAGGTCAGGGGTCGAAACGGTGTTGTCTACGGGCCTCAATATATCAGCACAAAAGTTGATTTTAGATCCGGGGCAGGGGTTTTTACCCAAAGGGTAGTGGTGACCGAACCCGGAATGTATGATGTGTACTTCAAGGATGCAGACGGCTTCATTGGCGTAAAGACCTTCAATGTCATTGCACCGGTGAACTCGTCACCGACCACCAATCCGAAAACAACGGTCATAACCACCCTCCATACGACAGCTCCCACAACCGTTCCGACCACGACACAATCTCCTCTCTCTCTTGTTCCCGTTATTGTGGCACTCACTGGCGTTGGGCTGCTGGCAATTATTATGGCACGAAAACACTAGAAAAGATATTAATTTTTTCACAACAACCCTGGAAGCGCTCAGTATTATTTGCCACTAACTTTTACAAATGAAGTGTGTTTTTTACCACTGTAAGAAATTTGTGAGATCTGGACTAATCGATCTTAAACAGACCTCAATAACATTCATCGAGATGATCAAACGTCAGGAAAATCGGGGTTGCTCATCGGAAATACCTGACAATGAACACCCGGAGGATGGTGTACTGAGCTTAAAATACTGGACATGAGAGGCGAACCTCAAATCGCGTTCTATTAACCGCAGGGTTTTATGAAGTAACCAGTAGAATCTGGCGAATATAAATTATTTTTAAAAGATAGATTCGAACATGACAAATAGAACGTTTTGTACTTGTACTCACCACCCTTCAGACCCGATTACAGATGTCTTGACAAACGACGATCCATCCCAGAAACAAGGGCGCTTGAATTGTGATTGTCATGAATCAGTCTTATATCTCCGTAAGAGGAATTTGCTGATAAAATTTAACGGATTTTATTGGTACTGGTCATCGAAGAAAAGGAGTTGGATTTCAGACAAAAACCACGCAAAAGAGAATTGGAACATCAGGGATCTTGTTTACACATCAGAAAAAGAAGTTAAAAAATTTATTAAGAATAATCCATTTATCTGAAATATTCCCGATAAACCCATGTTTTTTTAAAAAGTTGTTGACGGGCTCTCCATTAAAATCAGAATCGAGACCATTGCCAGGATACGGCATGAGAAGAATGGTCAGGGCAAGGCCCGCAAGGATACCGTAGAGCGAACCGAGCAGCAGGGGTGCTCCCACAAAAATCAGGACCGCCCGGCGATCAGGACCGAAAATTCGTTCCGGATTGTAACCCGGGTGACATTTGATGTATTCCTAAGGCACGATATCCACCAATACAGCACTTTCCGGGATCTCCTATGAGAAATCTGTACAGGAAAAAGATCCCGGAAATCATGAAAATGGTGGATATGGTGCCTTAGTGTGCGTAATGTTTCATCGTAAAAATTCCACCGCTATTTAAAAAAATTACCTTTACCAGAGAAGGGGAAAAAGCCGGTACCGGACCTTCTGTTGGTACGCCCGGTAACCTTCCAGCTCCCGCCCCAGCATCACTTCTTCTCCCTGTATTCTTGCCATAAGAAGAACGGTCAGGGCAAGACCCGCGAGAATACCGTAGAGCGAGCCGAGCAACAGGGGTGCCCCGAGAAACATCAGGATCGCCCCGAGGTACATCGGGTGCCGGACAAACCCGTATACGCCGGTCGACACCACCCGCTGCATCCGGTCCAGCTGGATCCTGACAAGAGGGGAGAGGAACGTGTTATCGGTGTACGAGCGGAAGAACAGGAAGAACGATCCGATAAGGAGGGCAATCCCGAGAACGGTCAGCCAGAGGGGGAAGACCGGGGACCACCCGAACCGTTTTGCATCGAGCGGCATGATGAGAATCCAGAACATGAACCCGATTATGATCCCGTAGACAACATATACGTCCCAGCGTTCCTGGTTGCCGGAACCGGGCTGTTTGTAACGTTCTGCAAGCAATGCCGGGTCTTTTTTATAGAGGTAGAGGATAGTCGAGTAACAGAGAAGTAAAAACCAGATGCTGAATATCCAGCCTTCGAGCCAGGTGTAATCTCCGGAGAGGATGAGGATGAGAGCAGGAAATAGCAGGATAAACAGGAATGCGAAGATGAGCTTCTTCTGCATAGGTAGTGTATTGGTGGTTGGGGATATTAGGAGTGAGCCTGAGTTTTTCCATTCATAAATGCTGACGATATAATAATCAGCTTTAAAAAGAACCCTATGGTAATTGA
>JBGOZZ010000212.1:0-3475 GCA_041480465.1 Methanoregula sp.
TCAGGTTTTATAAGAAACAGACAAGGAAGGTTCCGGATTTAATACTTGAAAAAGAATTCCGTGATTTAATTATTAATCAGTTCGATCTCTCGGTTACAGAAGACGGTTTCCGGGGGTTTATATATCCAGGGATAAAGTACTTCCCATAAGAGAGAAGCCGTCCCGGGGAGGTCCGGTGGCTTATACTCTTTTTCTCTTATCATCCGCAAGTTTCCCCTGCACTCGTCAAACCTCTGTAATTCCCCGGGATTTTTAAAAAAACAGGCTGGCATTATTGGCCACCATAATTGCATACTATCTTTCCCGGGTAGGGCGGGATGAATTATCTCACTCCCGCTTCCAGAGCAGGTATCCTCCGATGATGATAACAAGTACCCCAAGAACCTCAAGCATTGGAAGAGTTGTCAGCCTGCACGGATGAGTGGCAACCTTGCACATTCCGATCAGGACTGTAGGGAATAATATTACGAGAGCACCCATGGCGATACTGAATACCCCGACGGCCTGCCGAGTTTCCGGCGTGCTTCGTGCGATGAGAAGTCCTCCGGCTACAACAATCAATGCACCAATACCGGTCTCAGCACGGGCTGTTCAGCCGCAGGTCATGGGTAGTTTCGTGCCCGATGCCGTTACCACAAAACTTCCTTCCATTTCGCAGACAGGAAATATAATCCATGGAGTCAGGATAATCACGATACCGAGCAGGACCAGCAGGGCGCCGATCCCGTTTACCATCTTTTCAGAGGTCATTGTTGGTAAACAATTCAAAAAAATGGTATTTATACATTATGTTGATCTTCAAAAACTGCTTCATGCTCACGTTTTCAGAAGATTATTCAGGTGCAGGCATCAGACAGGCTTCCCCTCATCGTTATCTCCCGGCATTTTTTTAGAACCTCAAAAACCTGAGAACCTGACACGGTCTGCTGCACCATAGCGCTCATGAACAAGCCATGGTTAAAGGTCCCGCTTCGAATGGACCTGGTCTGATGGTGCCGTTGTGAAAGGTGCGGTTATCACGTTATTGGATACCGTCCCGAAAAGATATTAAAAATAGATTATGCAATTACGGCGGGATCGATAGCCCATCGAATATGATAATCAGGGACCATGGATATAACATCGGTATCTGACTTTTTTTCCATAAAGTAAACGTCCAGTATTGCACCCCTGGACAACTGTGCAAAATCCGCCTCGGGAACGACAACGTAGTCCCGTGCCGCTTCAGTTATATTCGGGTAAATCAGGCCCGACCGTGCACCGTTTCCCCCGTGAGATATCCCGATTCCCCCATAGATTTTGCCTGAAACATCTGCCAGTCTGCTGAACCAGACCAGCTGGACAGGCACCGTCCCGGTATTTTTTACTGCAACATAAATGGTAATAGTCTGTTTACCGGGTTCTGACGGGGGATCGATCTCAAAACTATCTACAGATGCAGTGAATTGCTTTTCTCCGGTTCCCAATACCACTGTTGCGTTCATGGGCAAAAGGGGATTTGACACAACCGTGTCTGATGGTATTGGAATGGATGGTGTCGAAACAGGCGATGCCGGTCGCGTTGTGTTAGTATCCTGGGAAATTGTTGTACAGCCGGCGATAACCAACAACATTACCACACAACCAAATACTAGAATTTTATTCATAACCATACCTCGTGGGGGAACATGAAATATTCTAACTATCATTAAAACGCTGTCCATTAAATTTTTCCGTTTGTGCAGGTTCCCTGCACTGCGCATGGTACCTTACTGTTCAGCACTCCGTACCTCTCGCCCCCGCATCCAGGAAAGGACAGCGGCAATCCCCATGATGCCTATGGATGCCCGGAGCGATGCGTCGATGCCATGCAGGAACGTTTCCGAAACGCCACCGACAAGATTTGTCGTGCATATGAAGACTTTGAAAGCTTTGCGATAGTATGGTATTACCTGTTCTGGTGTTATCGCACCTGGGGGCGCCACAGTGGCGGGGGCAAGCCGAAGGCGATGCCCCCTGGAACGTTAAAATGAGGTACTAAACTGGTATTTTACCCTGATTAATTATAACGAGTGCAACGCTGTGCTCCGGGCAATTTTTGATTTCACCTTGTCCCAAGTCTTTGTCGTAAGGAAACTCTCGTCCATGTATCCAATCATCTTCTCAAACTTCTTCATCGGGATAGCCATAGTCAGGATATCGACCGGAACGCAGGGGCGGGCTGACGGATCAAACATCCCGAATACTGCCCGTGGGTGATCGCTCTGCTGCTCACGCCGGGGATAATGGATGATCGAGGAACACCCCGAACCAAACGGACAGATGACCCCGTTCGGGTCTGCCTGGTCGAAATTTGCAAGCGTGAAGAGCGCCGACAGTACCTCAGGCCGTGCAAAGAATATCACCACGTCAGGGTTGTCAGCAGCGGTCAGCGAATCCCAGCGCCTGAACAGGTAATATCTGTCAACAGCCGGGAGGGAGACATGATCCTGTGTAATCTCATCGACGATCTCCGGTGTCTTTTTGTAGCGCTCGCCCTCCACCACGCCTTGTTTTCCGTACGACAGGAAGTAGCGGAAGTTCTCGCTGCGCTGTGTATCATATCCCAGATAGAGCCGCCCGCCGCTGCAGGTGACCGAAGACTGGTCAAAGACAAGAGATGTCCCCTTCCTCACCCGTGCAAGATCGCAGATAATGCATCGCCAGCCGTCCGGGGTTTTTGCTTTCTCCGTAGTCCCGCAGTTCTCACTGACCTCAAACGTAATTGGCAGCTCAGAGCCGGGGCAGTATTTCTGCCACCGGGGTACAAACCGGTCCCGAATCTCCGTATCCATATAATGGTGTTTTTACGTAAAAGAGGGATATAAAAGAACGTTTCAATCCATGGGAGAGACCGGATGTCCTTCCTGCCAGTCAGGATCAAATTGCGGTGTGATCCGGAAAGGGATTTACCTGCCTCATCACGGCGGGAGGTTTTTTCTGAATTTTTAGTCACTGATCCGCCGCGGGGGCGCCCCGCCGGGTACGGCGGCGTTCATCGTAAAGGGGGACATAAAAATCCACTCCTCAACGGATAATCAGGTAGCGAACGAGACTTACCTGTATATTTACATGTCCGGGAAACTTCTGTGAAACCTGACCAGAAAAGAGGGACTTTTTTTCCGGTTCAGAACTTGATCTTCCTGAACAGGAACGCCCCGAGCACGGTCATCACCAGTGCAAAACCACCGATAACCGCAAAACAGGCGAGCGGGTTGACCTGTGAGACCCCGGTCAGGCCATACCGGATGCCTTCAACACCGTACGTCAGCGGATCCAGCAGGGTAACCGGACCCACCCACGCCGGCAATGAGCTGATAGGGAATAATGCACCGGAGAGGCCGAAAATCGGAAAGACGACAAAGTTCATGATGAGCTGGAAACCGGTCATATCCTCCATCCGCGATGCAATGGCGATTCCAAAGGCGGTAAACGATATACCGATCAACGCCATGAA
>JBGOZZ010000213.1:0-3474 GCA_041480465.1 Methanoregula sp.
ATAATATCAGGAACCGGGTATATCTCCCGGTTTCCCGGCCGGTGGCTGGGTGGTCCCGGGCAAAACCGTTCCGGAAGCTATGACCGGTAGAATCGTGCCGTCCCGCCCGAGTTCTGCGAGCGAGAGGTCCAGGACCCGGAAAAACCGCCATGCGTACCGGGGCGAACACAGCCAGAGCTCGCGGGAGATCTCACGCGATGACGCGATGATCCGGAGTGGTGCAACCTCTGCGGCAAGTTCGCGTCCCATCTCTTCAACTGTGCAGCAGAGCCGGCGCACGCATTTGATCCGGACGAGCGCTACAGTGCCTGGGCTCATGATCGCAAAATCACAGATGCTGCCGGGTTCGCGCTGGTAATGCTGGACTACACCGCGCTTCTCCGCGATAGGATCGGCTTCCGCACGGGCCCGGACCGGCATGCGTCCGCGTGTCATGGTACATCCTTAAAAATTCCTGGTGCGAATCGTAAAGGATTATGAACAGTCCTGCAGCGGATCTTTTTTCGTACAGTTTCTGGCATACCTTGGATGGATACGGTGTCCGGCATCCGGCCGGGAGATGTGAGCCCCGGTTTTGCCCCCTTCGTACTGGACTGTTTATTTTTCTTCAAGACTTTTACTCCATTTCCGATCTGATGACTGGTTTTTACCGGTTTTCAGGCAGCAACTTTTTCCGGATACGAGTACAGGGTACATTCGTTTTCCGGTTTTTTCTTCAAGGCATGATATTCCTGACGATATACGCTTTCCTCAAGCAGGAAAAATAAGAGTAAAAAACGATTAAATTGAGGTCAGATTAACAAAAAACCTGTTGAATTTAGCGAGAAATGAAGGTACAAAAAAGGTTCATGCACAAACACTACGCACTCGAAAAAAAACGTTATATTTGCTATTGTACCGGGATCTATTACCAGGTGTCCCCCTGCCCGATTCCATACGGGGAATGATCCCGGAGAAGAATTGAGTCGATAGTAGACAGGGAAAACTATTGACATGGATCGCGATCCGCGAGACTGAAAAAACTTCTGAAAATATCGTATCAATACGGGGGATTTTCAATGTATTTCAGGCCTTCTGCGTATGCCGTTTTTCCTTCATAGGTGACAAGCGCGTGTTTACCGTCTGACACGATAATCATGGGTTTTTGGTTTTCTACAGAAAATATTAACTCCAGGAGTTCAATCTCGTCGAGTTTTATCCCATGAACGAGGGATGAGGCAGGCTCCAGTTCGAGCCTTTCCTGAGTCAGTTCATCCGGCTGCGTCCGGAAATAATAATAGAAAACCTGCCAGGAATTCAACAGATCGGAGACCAGCAATTCGTTACGTTTATCAGGTTCAAGTGCCTCAATCCTGCGGGAGAGGCATGTAACGTCATCCTCGCATGCATCAAAGAGATGATCAGCAATGGCTACAAGTTCCTGGTAGGGAATTGAGGCATGGTCAGGGCTCATTGACAGTCATTGGTTTCAAAGACATAAAAAAATGGTGAACACGAATGGTATTCTGGTGAGAAGGACAAAAACCCTTATTCACCCTCATGAGGAATGCATAACGATGAAAGATGAGGATGCGGACTGGTTGATCTATCACCTCGTGGCACAGGGGCCTCCTGCGACAGCAGATGAACTTGTCCTGACGAGCGGGCTCGATCCGTCAGCAGTTGACATGTCGCTCGAACGTCTCGAACGAAACCTGTTAATTGAGCAGAAAGAAGGCAGGGTGCGGGTGCTCACTATCGGAGAGGCACTCCTGCTCTGCCAGATAAAGCACTCGCAGGATCTCCCGTACACGATTGAAAACGGTGTAATCAGAGAGAGAAAAAAGTAATATGGCAGGAAGCGACGTTGTCATACTCCGGATTGGTCACCGCCCGGAACGCGATCAGCGGGTGACAACCCACGTCGGCTTAACAGCCCGTGCGCTGGGCGCAAAGGGGATGTACCTCGCTACTGCCGATAAGGGAGTTGTCCAGAGTATTCGCGGCGTGGCTGAACGCTGGGGGGGCGATTTCTTCTGCCAGGACAATGTAAAATGGCGCTCCTGTATCCGGGACTGGAAGGCACAGGGCGGGATTGTCGTGCACCTCACCATGTACGGGCTCAACCTGCCTGACGTGATCGATGAGGTTAAGGCCCACGGGAAAATCCTGGTTATTGTCGGGGCGGAGAAAGTGCCCGGCGAGATCTACGGGCTTGCAGATTATAATGTTGCAGTCACCGCCCAGCCGCATTCTGAGATATCGAGTCTGGCCCTCTTTCTCGATCATTTTTTTTCCGGGCAGGAATTTGGCAATGAGTTTCCCGGCGCCCATATACGCATTATCCCATCCCGGGCAGGAAAGCAGACGGAGGAGATGTGAAAGGCAGGGTGCTGGTTGCCGGTTTTTCAACCCGTCACGTGGCTCAGTCGGCAGCACGGGCCGGTTATGAGGTATGCGCCGCCGATCATTTCTGCGACCAGGATCTTTCCTGGTACACGACTGACCAGGAAAAATTTGATGATCTCGCTGACCTTCCTGATGCGATAGATACGTTATGCCGGCGTCACAGGTTTGACCTCTTCATTCCCACGTCCGGTGCAGAAGACCTTTCCACCCCTCTCCCGCTCTGCGGGACCTCAAAAGATACCGTCCGGCGCTTCCTCGATAAACTGGATACCCAGCAATTTTTTGAAACCCTCGGTGTTCCTGTTCCCCGGCTCGTATCCTGCGGAAAATACCCTGTCATGGTCAAACCACAGCGGGGTGCCGGTGGCTGGCGGAATGCGATTGTGCGGAATGCTGACGGACTCGCTGCATGGGAGAATAGGTACCCCGGGATACCCTATATCTGCCAGGAGATCATCAAGGGTATCCCGGCCAGTGTCTGTTGTGTTACGGATGGTGTCCGGGCGCAGGCAATTGCAGCCAACGAACAGCTCCTGCATGGGGAAGGCGAATCCAGGTTCGGGTTCTGCGGTTCAATCACGCCCCTTGATCACCCGCTCCGTGAATCTATGATTGCCGTAGCCGAACGGATAGCCGCTGCAAGCGGGTGCACCGGGACAATCGGGATTGATTTCGTTCTCGATAGTAATTCGGCCTGCGCAATTGAAGTGAATCCCCGGTTCCAGGGGACTGTTGATACCGTTGAAATGGCGTACGGATGTAACCTGTTTCAATATCATGTTGGCGCCTGCAGGGGAAACCTTCCTCCTGGCATCGTGTCCCCCCGGCAGGTTGCGGTTCGCAGCATCCTCTTTGCCGACCGGGATCTGACAATTACTTCTAATCTTAAACACCTGGCACCCCATGTTGCAGATATCCCGTGGCCAGGAACTTTTTTTGAAGCGGACCAGGCATTGATCAGCGTGTTTGGCTGGGGGCCGACACGAGAAGCCGCATTCTCTCTTCTGGATAAGCATATTAGCACCGTCCGACAATACATACGGTGATGGATCCCATAGACGAGCTGCTGAACGATCCCGCACTCCG
>JBGOZZ010000214.1:0-3451 GCA_041480465.1 Methanoregula sp.
AATAATCCGGTCGCAGGGAAGCAGGTGGGCAAAATGCCCCTCAACAAAGCCATCGACCGGAACAAATTCTTCTGCCCATCGCCCTGCATCGATAAGCTGGGTGTCCCGTTCCTCGTCCACACCGGTTACATAGGGTCCGACCGTATCGGTCAGGTGGATGACGGTATGCCCCCGCTTGGCCAGCTCATTCCCGATCAGGGATTTTCCCGTACCCGGGGTTCCGGTAATGCCGCACATCATAGCGTATTAATCACCTGCAGGAACCGTTCGTTTTCCCAGTCCTCGCCAATACTTACCCGGATGTAATCATCAGGAAGACCGGCAAAACTCCTGCACGAGCGGACGACAACTCCGTGACGGGCAAGCTCTCCGGTCATCTCGTCACCTGTACGGGGGGCGACATTGATCATCACAAAGTTTGCGTCCGAGGGCAGGACCGGGTATTTTACTTCCGTGATAAACCGTTCCCTCCAGTGTCTGACCTGGGCAATGTAGCGCTGTGCATGGTCCTTGTCGGGGAGTGCCGCAGCAGCGGCCGCAGCTGAGACTGAATTGACGGTAAACGGTGTACTTGCACGCTGGTACCAGGGGACAAGCCATCGGGGTACGAATGCGTACCCGATGCGCAGCCCGGCAAGCGAGTAAACCTTGGAAAAAGTTCTGCCAAGGATCAGGTTCTCATATTTTTTCATCAGCGGAAGATAGTCATTATCAGAGAACTCAACATACGCATTGTCGAGGAAAAGAACTCCTTCGATTCCTTCCAGCAGTTCGGCAACCAGATCGACCGGAGTCGCGTTGCCGGTGGGGTTGTTGGGAGCGCAGACTACCACGATTTTGGCCTTTCCGCCCGCACGGATTAACTTTTTTGCATCGACCGAGAAGTCAGCCTCACGGGGCACTGCGATAATCTCTGCACCCTGCCCGGTGGCAGCGAGGGAATAGAACGAGAACGTGGGTATCGAGATCGCCACCACCTCCCCGGGGTCGACCAGCGTGCGAAAGATTGTCTCGATAACCCCGTCCATCCCGACACCACTGACATAGTTGTAATCCCCATAATATTTCCTGAGCGCATTAATCAGGACATTAACACGCTCGTCAGGGTACCGGTTCGCCTGCAATAACGCCTTCTCAGCCGCTTCCCGTGCAGCAGGAGAAAGAGACTCCGGGTTCTCGTTGCTTGCAAGCCGTGCGATCCGCCCGATACCGTACTCACGGGCGATATCTTCCGCCTTCTTTGCAAAGACGTAGCCGCTCTTTTTTTTATAGCACGATCGGACCAAGTGCTCCATGAATCACCCTGACCACACGGTCGATCTCCGCATCGGAGATTACAAGAGGCGGGACAAGACGGAGGTTCCCGTCTGCCGCACAGTTGACCAGGACGCCCTCATCTGCACACTTCTTCTGGATTTCGGGGCATTTGTCGCCCAGGGATACGCCAATCATCAGTCCACGGACCCGGGGGTTGTATTTTTCCAGGCCCTGCCTGAACCGCTCCCCTTTCCTGCTTACATCGGGCAAAATCTTCCCGATCACGCCGATAGTTGCAAGCGCTGCTGCACAGGCAAGAGGTCCCCCGGCAAACGTGCTCCCGTGTTCGCTCTTCCTGAACTCGAGATCTTCCCTGGCCACAAGTGCACCCATCGGAAAACCGCTCGCGATTCCTTTTGCGAGCGTGACAATATCAGGTTTTGCCTTCGTGTGCTGGATGGCAAGCCATTTTCCTGTTCGTCCCATACCGGACTGGACTTCATCAGCGATCATGAGGGCCCCGCTGCTGTCACATACCTCCCGTATGCCTTCCAGGAAAGAGTTGGGAGGAATGATGACTCCTGCTTCGCCCTGGATCGGTTCGACGATGACCCCCCCCGTGTCACTGTCCATAGCTTTTTTGAGCCCTTCGAGATCCCCATACTCCACAAACGTGCATTTCAGCCCCAGGGGTTCAAAGGGTTCGCGGATCGCAGGTTTGTGCGTGACTGCCAGTGATCCTATCGTCCTCCCGTGGAACCCGTGCACAAAAGCAACAAATTTTTTCTTCCCGGTCCTGACACGGGCCAGTTTCAGCGCACCGTCAGTCGCCTCTGCCCCCGAGTTGGAGAAGAACGCTTTGTGCATACCGGTAATCTCTACAAGTTTTTTTGCAAGGTCTCCCTGGTGAGGAACATAATAGAGATTTGAGCAGTGGATGAGTTCATGTGCCTGGTCGCAGATCGCTTTTACTACTGCAGGGTGGCAGTGCCCGGTGCTGCAGACGGCTATGCCGGCAACGCAGTCGATATACTCCTTTCCTTCCGCATCCCATACCAATGAACCTTTACCTTTTACAAGGGCCATATCACGCGAGAAAGCGGGCATAAAATAGCGCTCATCGAGCGCTTTAAACTGGCTGGTTTTGTCCATTCCCATCACTTTTTCAACATTATTGTTTGTTCTTTCCTGGTACATTATTCGTATTCGATGGTTGCCGGTGGTTTTGCCGTAACGTCATACACCACCCTGGCAACGCTCGGGATATCAGCGGTTATCCGTGACCCGATTCGCATCAGGTGCTCAAACGGGATATCAAGCGGATCGGCAGTCATCCCGTCCCGTGAGTTCACCGCACGGATCGCCACAATCCAGCCATGGATCCGGTTGTCTCCCTTGACGCCGGTTCCAAGACCGAGAAGTGCTGCAAAACACTGCCAAGGGCGGTACTTTTCTACCAGTTCCTCTTCGACGATCCAGTTTGCTTCCCGGATAACCGTGACCTTCTCCCGGGTAACTTCCCCAAGCACCCTGACCGCAAGCCCGGGGCCCGGAAACGGCATCCTGTGCTGGATCTCCCTGGGAAGTCCCAGGGCTCCCGCAACTTCACGTACCTCATCTTTATAGAGATCCCGTATCGGTTCTATCACCCTGGTAAACTCCATGTGCAGCGGCATGCCCCCGACATTATGATGGCTCTTGATGCCCCCTTCGCTCTCGATACGGTCCGGGTATATCGTTCCCTGCAGCAGGCATTTCGCCCCCTGTTTTTTTGCCTCCCGTTCAAAGACACGGATAAATCGTTCTCCGATTGCCTTTCGCTTGGCTTCTGGATCTGTGAGGCCTTTAAGCACATCAAGGAATTCGTCGCCTGCATCAACAATCTGCAGGTGAATATTACCAAATATCGTCCTGATCCGGTCGGTTTCACCCCTGCGCATCAGGCCGGTATCGATATAGATAGGAATGAGGTTATCACCGATTGCCCTCGCGGCAATGGCAGCGCATACCGAGCTGTCGACACCCCCGGACAGCGCCATAACCACTTTTTCATTACCGGCGGCAGTTTTAATCTCCGCAACCGACTGGCTGATAAATTTCTCCGCGTTGACCATGGAACATTCCCCTATGTTGACCGCCTGTTTGACCTGCACGCCTCAACAAAGCCAAGATACGGCGGTGACGGGTGCGCCGG
>JBGOZZ010000215.1:0-3434 GCA_041480465.1 Methanoregula sp.
CGCAGAGAAGATCTATGAAGAGCGTGATGCACGGATAAAAGGTATGCGGGACTCTGAGGTAAACACGTATTATTCCTGTACACTCTGCCAGACCTTTGCTCCTAATCATGTCTGTGTAATTACCCCTGAACGCCCGGCCCTCTGCGGGGCGATCAGCTGGCTGGATGGAAAAATAGCATATGAGATATCTCCATCGGGTGCCAACCAGCCGATCGAGAAAGGTGCAGTCATAAACACCCTGAACGGGGAATTTGACGGGGTGAATAAATTTGTTAAAAAGGCAAGCCACGGGGAGGTAGATCGCTGCTCGCTCTATAGTGTAATGGAATACCCGATGACATGCTGCGGGTGCTTTGAGTGTATCGCCCTCATGCTCCCCGAAGTGAACGGGATCATGATAGTGAACCGTGAATTCAAAGGCATTACCCCTTCCGGTATGACATTCTCCACGCTTGCAGGTACTATTGGCGGGGGTGCACAGACCCCGGGATTTGCCGGTATCTCAAAAAACTACATACTCTCTGACCGGTTCTTACAGGGTGAAGGAGGAATTGAACGTCTTGTCTGGATGCCCTCCGCACTCAAAGAAGAACTGAAGATACGGTTGACAAAAAAACTTACCGACCAGAACAAACCGGACTTCTTCGAAAAGATTGCCGACGAGACCCGGGCAACAACCATCGAAGAGCTGATCGATTATCTTGATCGTGTAAAGCATCCCGCACTGACCATGAAACCGCTGGTGTGAGGGGATACTATGCAATATGATCTTCACTTTGGCTGGACCGGTACTGTTGGCAGGGTTATTCTTGGTGCCACCCGAGAAGAAGGAGGAACAAGAAAAACGTCTTATAGTATTGGAGGGGGAACAACCCTGCCTTTCCTTGAATCAGACCCTTCGTCAAAAGCCCCCCTTGTCGCTCTTGAGATCTGCGATGACCCGGAGTACTGGTCACCAATCGTCAAAAATTACTGTGGTGATCTGGTTAACAACGTGGATGCATGGGCAAAGACTGCTGAAACGGTCTATGGTGCTGATCTGGTTCGCCTCTACCTCACCAGCACGCGGCAGAGGAATTTTTCTGATATTGCATCCATAGGAAAGACCCTGGAGGCAGTTCTCTGTGCCACCGCACTCCCTTTGATCATAGAAGGCAGTAATGAGCCCAGGATCGACAGCGACGTTTTCCAGACGTGTGGTGAGACTGCCCAGGGAGAAAGACTTCTCCTCGGCACCGCAGAGGCCGGCAGATACCGCAGTATTGCTGCGGCTGCTCTTGCGTACAACCACTCGCTCATCGCCCAGTCTCCTATTGATGTCAATCTCGCAAAACAGCTGAATATTCTTTTGAAGGAAATCGGCGTTAAACGGGAACATATCATCATCGATCCGTACACAGGTGCACTCGGTTATGGTTTTGAATATTCCTATTCTGCGATGGAAAGGATCCGGTTCTCTGCGCTGAAAGGTGACGCCGATCTTTCCATGCCCATACTATGTTCTGCCATTGATTCGCTGACAATTAAAGAAGTCAGGGACGCAGAACCATCCCTGCGGGATGCTATGGCAGTACAGTGGGAGTTTTATACCGGTATTTCCGCAGCAGTCGCAGGTGCAGAGATTATCTGTGTCCGCCATCCAAAGACGGTTATGATGCTCAAGAGTGCTTTTGCCAGCATCAGGAATTGTGCGGGTTTTCCGGAGGTGAAACAGGGTGGCACTCAAGGCGCTTGATATCTATAAACTCCTGCCGAAAAAGAACTGCAAGGAATGCGGTGATCCTACCTGCCTCACCTTTGCCATGAAACTTGCTGGCGGGAAAGCAGATGTGGATCTCTGCCCGTATCTTGACGAAGAGGCAAAATCCGTTCTTGGTGCTACTACACGTCCCCCGATCCGGCTGGTAAAAATTGGCGTTGGGGAACGGTCATTTTCTATCGGCGAGGAATTTGTCCTGTATCGTCATGACAAAACCTTCTATCATCCTCCCGGCATCCTTTTCAAGGTTTCAGATTCCCAGGTGCCTGAAGAGATCACCGCCACGACCATCCGGGTCAGGGATGAGACGTTCACCCGCATTGGTTCCGATCTGCGATTCAATGGTATTGCGATTGAAAACGCAAGCGGTTCACCGGAAGTGTTTGCGCGGGCTGTTGCAACGGTTGAGGAAAATGCGGATCTGCCTCTTGTCCTCATGGCTGAATCTGCAGAAACACTTAATGCAGCACTTGTTCAGGTCGGGAGCTACCGCCCTCTGATCCACGCCGCGACACCGGAAAATTTCAGGGAGATGTGTGCAGTTGCAAAAAAACATAGTTGCCCGATGGTCATCAAAGCCCATGGTATCGATAATCTCAATGCTCTTGCAAAAAACTGCCTGGGAGAAGGTGTCAAAAAATTAGTGATGGACCTGTACCCCCAATCCCTTGGTGATTATATTACCAGTGCAACTGCCATACGACAACTCGCCATCACGCGTGCAGCCCCGGATCTGGGCTTTCCGGTTTTTTTGGATGCCACTCACCCCTGCCTTCAGGATGCTGCAATCGCATTAGGAATCGTCAAATATGCGTCTGTAATCATAACCCTTCCACTCTCACCCGAATCTTCAAAGGCTGCGCTCACGCTCCGGCAGAACATTTATACCGATCCCCAGAAACCAATCCAGATGAATCCGGGCCTGTACCGTGTCGGGACCCCGGGAAAAGATGCCCCGGTACTTGTCACAGTAAACTTTTCCCTCACCTTCTTCACTCTCCAGGGATACCTGGAGTCTTCCCGTGTTTCCTGTTTTATGCTGATCATTGATACAGAAGGTCTCTCCGTCCTGACTGCAGTGGCTGCGGGCAAATTCAATGAAACACTGGTGCGTGACTCGCTGAAGAAATTTGACATAGAGAACGAAGTATCCCATAAAATACTGATCATACCGGGGTATGCTGCTCCGCTGTCAGGAAGGATTGAAGACGCAACCGGCTGGAAAGTGATGGTCGGACCCCGGGATGCAGCGGAAATCGGGGGATACCTGCATGAGGAATGGAAGAAGCAGGGCTGATATTAATTTTTAAAATTCATTAATGAATAATGTATTCTAACGATAAAAAAAATCAGTTTTGAAAATTTATCAAGGGTATTTGGCAATGTCGTAAGCATCAGATGATGAGAGAATAAAACGGTCAACCATAAAATGGTGTTTTTTGGGGGAAATTTATAGCACATATGAGGATCACCCGCCTCAGGGCCTCTCCGAGGCACGGCGGGGCAGGGATTTTTTAGAATTTTTGTTACTGATCCGCCGCGGGGGCGCCCCTTCAGGGGCGGCGGCGTTCATCACAAATAGGATACAAAAGTACCAACTTCCTGTTTACGCCCATTTCCAACAATGTAAATTTTTGCTCCTCTATCCCCGTATTCGATCGTCACCACCGTAGCA
>JBGOZZ010000216.1:0-3433 GCA_041480465.1 Methanoregula sp.
ACATATTTTATACCGGGGAGAATGACCGGGTCGGATTCCGGAAAAGGGATGACCGACGCATTTTCCATGGACTCGTGTACCAGCCGGTAATGGTGTAATGCGGGAACTTTCTGTACAGGTTTGTTCGGAAGGTCAGAAAACACGTTTGCATACTGTGTTGGCAGGAGTTCCGGTCCCTCTTTCATGATGGGCGTGGTGGTATCGAGCCGTGAGGCGTTGATGAATTTGTCGTTAATAATGACACGGGCAAAGCCTGAAATCTCTGAAGTTTCACTTCCGGTGGGCTGCCGTATTTCATACTGGACATAGTCCACGGTTCCCGGAAGTGTCATGGATCCATCAAAATTGTGAAGACGCACTACCATCGTCTGGAAATAATCATTATCGAATTTATGAACTATGTTCAGTTTCGTAAGGTCATTTGTATCTGATTTCAGGAAATATTTTATATACGGGGATATGTCGACCGAATTGCTCTGCCATGGAACCAGGTTCGTAAATGTGTCCACAGCCATCTTTGAATCGGTGACGACATATTTTCCTCCCAGCTTCTCCATGATACTATTGGCTTTCGACTCATTCATGTCCAGGAAAAATGCGGCGGTACCATCAGGACCGCCAAGATGATCCTGAAACGGGTTCGTGATGGGAATTCTGTGTGCAAAAAAGGTGATCCAGTGGCCGGCATCCCACAGGGCCATGATCCCGTATGATTCAGCCGGATACGTGAATCCCTTTACCTCATACGATTTGTAGTAATCAACCCCTGTCTGGGGCGTATCTGACTGCATCCATTCCAGCGATTCAATCCAGTCGCTGGAGATTTGATTACGCGGGGTGCTGAAACCATACCGGATCTCCTGAGCGACAGAGAATGTAATAATACCGATGGTGAGAAGCACGATTACAAGAATCGTAAAAGTTTTCATTGTATCGGTGTAAAGAAACGGTTTTTTTACCGGATGTTTTGCATCTCTCTTTTTATCCCGTTTTGCAGTCGCTGGATTTTTTTTCGATGTATCGCTTCCCGTATCCATTGGCGATTCGGGAGATAGGGAAAACCGAAAAAGTACTGCTGACCAATACCGGGCTAACGAACTTTCTCTCCAGGTGAGAGGTTCAGCGATACAGATGGCTGACAATAAAACAACATTGACGGTGAAAAAATATGCGAACCGCTGGAACCGGATAGTCACGAGAAGCATCACCAGTGACCAGACCAACACGAAAATATACCGGGTCTCTCTCTTTTTTACAGCGTAATATCCCACAACCAGCAATCCCACGGCCATCAGGACAAGTGCGCCATTAAAATTTTCCCAGGCACCTGACAATGTCCAGGGAAGTGTCTCGACGACACTTACCGAATATTCTGAGGACCCGAAAAATAATGACATCGCCTGCTGGCTTAACGTATGAAGGGGCAGGTAGATTTGTATAAGAATAAAACTACCCGCAGAAAGTACAACAAGACTAATCAGGTACGTGATTTTTTTTCCCTGAAAGAGTGACAAGAGAATAAACAGCACAACAGTTTCAGCGATGAGTGCGAGGAGTAAGTAGGGTATCCCGATTGAATACCGGGTTATTGACAGACCCTCGGATTTGAATCCAAAGATGAAGAGGAGAATTATGGAGACGGTGAATAGTACGCCATTCACTACTGGCAGATAACTGGAATTGTGCTCATGGAAATAATCGATAATATACTGGACAAAGGTAAAGATCGCAATAACCACCATGGTAAGAATAACCGTGGTTGACGTAAGAATGGCGAGGAAAAAAAGTATGCCGGTCATAGTTGAGAGGACCACCGGGAATACGAGACTTTTACTCTCTTTCAGATTCACCGGGTGGGCTTTCACATATAATAGCGCAGAGATATAACCGAGGAAAAAGAGGGTACTGAAGAGAACTTCTCCGATGTGATGATCGACCCATCCATACGATGAAAAGGAAAAATACTGGACAGAAACAACAGAAATTAATCCCGCCGCGATAATCCCGGTTTTCCAGTTCCCAACAGTCTTTCCCAGCTGGAACATCAGCAGGACCATGATCATTGCCATGAGCGGGGCGACCCAGCCTGATGTAAAAACAATCGCGCTGCGTGTGGTTGCTCCTGTGATCAGGCATAACGTGGCAGCAATGAACGGATAGAGTGGCCCCCAGTCGATTATCTTTCCTGTTGGATACGCGGTCATCGGATCAAACCAGGTGTACTGGGGAAAATCCCTGACCATTACTTCGATTTGTCTCAGTGTATACCACGAATCCGTATCATAAACATACAAAAATCCCGGATCTTTGATGAAAAATGCGGGGATCATCCTGAGAACAAACGCAATCCCCATAAAAAGGAGGATGACTGCAACAATGATGTAAGACTGGTGTTTCTTCAGGCTGGCCAGATCCATTGATAACATACTAATGAAGTAAAAATATAATAAACCTTCAAAACCATTGCCGGGGGATTATACGAGAACTATTTGTTTCATCAAAAGAGGGTCTCTTTTCCTGTGCTGCAGAAATTTTTTAAAAATCTCCGTGAAGGAAATTCATGGACGCTCGTCACGATAATTCTCCCTTTACCTACCCGCTTTTCAACAATTACATCGCAGGATTCAGCGGTTCCCCTGCGATCTCCTTCATGGAATGGAAATGAACCATCGCATTCGACAGACATTGGATCATAATCGTCGATAATAGTCCCGCAATCGGCATCAGGTGTGCACTCAATCCTGCGCGGATGACAGTCATGCAGGTATGTTAACGGAAAAGGGAGCCAGTCGTAAGCATCCGGTTTATCGGCGGCCGCACCGAAGACAAGGAGGTTTCCGCCATTTTCAACGAATTTTTCTATCCGTGAAGTGGCAGAACGGAGTGCCGGGAGCAGGTTTGAATAGGCAGGATTTGCAAAACCCGTGGGAATGATAAGGCAGTTGAATGTACCGCGATAAAAAGGGGCTGCGAGCATATGCGGGGTGACAAGTTCACATGCGATCCCGCAATCCTCGATGTACCGGTTGAAATGCTGTTTTGTCTGCCAGACAAATGCTGCACGACAGCTCATCCTTTGATCACCCCGAGCGGTGAGAGGCGTGCCACGAGCCGGGATATTCCCACCTCATGGACTACATTGACGACTTCATCGCTGGGCTTGTAGACGCCCGGAGCTTCATCCGCGATAGCATTTTCGCTATGCGCCCTGACAATAATGCCCTCTTTCAAGAGATTTGCTGTGATTTCCCTGCCATTAATATTCTTTTTTGCCTGGGTACGGCTCATGATTCGCCCGGCACCATGACAGGTACTCCCGAATGTTCTGTCCATAGCAATCTGGGTTCCGCGTAAAACATATGAGGATGTCCCCATACTGCCAGGGATGATCACCGGCTGCCCGATCGAGGTAAGATCGGAAGGAAGATCGCGT
>JBGOZZ010000217.1:0-3425 GCA_041480465.1 Methanoregula sp.
AGATACATCGAGAACGACGCAGTTGTGAGTACGGCAGCAAACGTGAAGAGGATAGGAAGCTCATCATCACGGTCAAGAATAGAGATGAGAAATTCTTTGCCATAATGGGCAAACGCATAGAGAATCGCAAGAACTCCGAGAATCTTCAACAGGAAGACGATCAGGTTCTGGTTGCCGGCGGAAATGAGGGCTAAGAAGATAATCAGGATCAGATCTTCAAAGACCATAAGCCAGATGACCGTCTCGGCTTCGCGGAGCATCAGCTTCCGGTTCTCAATAAGCGAAGTGATCGCCATCGCAGTGCTTGAAATATAGAATGCGGAAGCAACAATAAGCGACTCGCTGATTGAGAACCCGAGCAGGTATGCCGCAACGAATCCGATCATCATGTTGACATTAAGATCAATGATCCCACTGGTAAGGACTGCAGAGCGGTTCGCCGCAATCCGCTCAGTTTTCAACCCGAGACCCATGAAGAACAGTAAAAAGATCAATCCCATCTGTGAGAAGAAATGGCTGATCTCGTCTGATGCTACCAGTCCGAGCCCGGCTTTTCCCAGCAAAACACCGGCAAGAATATAGAAGGGTATAGCAGGGACCGAGAGGTATTTTGAGATAAGCGCCAGGATCAGGCAGAGGAAGAGCGCAAGGACAATCCCTTCCATCAATCCACCATTATTTCGCGCTCAAACATTTTGATCTGGTCGCTCTCCCCGATAACCAGTGCTGCGTCCCCGGTTTCGAAGACGAAGGTGGGGGGCGGGTTTACTATATTTCTGTCGTGCCGGCAGACGGCGATCACTGTTGCACCGGTCTTTGCCCTGATCTGGAGGTTTTCAATCGTCCTTCCGGTAATGCCTTTAGGAATAAGGAATGAATGGATCGTCACCCGAAGATCGGCAAGGGCTGAGAATGCTATTTCAACGCTCTCCTGGTCTGCCTCGATGATCGCACCGGTAAGAATATTTCCCAGCCGCCGTGCCTCGACAGGAGTCATCTCTGCGGCACTTGGAGTGGTGCAGCCTTTCTGGAGAGTATACATCTGGATGGTCCCGGTTTTCGTGAAAAAAATTGCTACCGTATCACCTTTGTCGGTCTCAAATTCATATTTTGTTCCAATCCCGGGAAGATTGAGTGAGCGAAGAGACATAGCTGACATTAGAGAAATGATCCTAAAATATATTATGATATGTAACAGGATGCACCGACGTATCAGGAGCTCAGGAAAAAAATAAAAAGAAAAGAAGGTAATTTTAAGGTTTTTTTAAGTTTTCTAAGGTTTTTGAGAGGTTAGGAGGAGCGGGGAATCAAATGCCGGTTGTTCCGGCACCCGGTTCTTCTCAGGGGTTTTCGTCCCTCCCTATATTCTTGTCGAAGCAATATGACGTTAAATACATAACCGGGCGGTGTGAAAGTGATCTGTACATGCCTGAACATGAGAATAAAAACACAACACATAATTGTTTGGTAACGGGATGTTGTGACTATGCACACGCAGAAATTCACCATTCTGCACTCGAACGATATGCATGGCGACTTTTTAGCTGAAGTGAGTGGAGAGTCAGGTGGTTTAATAGGGGGACTTGCACTCCTGTCCGGTTATATAAATAAAGTTCGTTGTGAGGAAGAGAACGTCCTCTATGTGATCGCTGGCGATATGGTACAGGGATCACTTATCGATACAGAATATAAGGGCATCTCCACGATAGAGATCATGAACTACCTCGCCCCAGACGTCGTTTCACTGGGCAACCATGAACTTGATTACGGTCTTGAACACCTGCTGTTTCTCGAAAAGATGGCGAATTTTCCTATCGTAAATGCAAACCTGTACATAAAAAAATATTATAAACGGCTGATGATGCCGCATATCATAATAAAAAAAGCGGGACTTGACATACTCTTCATTGGCATCATTACAGACAAAGTTATGGATACGATTTCCCGTGACTCGATGATCGGGAGTTTCATTTCGATAGAAGAGGCAAGCCGTGAAATCGGGCGGATCTGTGATGCCTACAGGAATGATGATATTGACCTGACAGTACTCCTCACCCATATAGGATTTGACTCTGACCGTGAACTGGCAAAAATGCTCAACCCTGCATGGGGGGTCGACTTGATCATTGGGGGTCATTCTCATACCCTTCTTGAACATCCCGTAAAAGAAAATAACATCCTGATTGCGCAGGCAGGGGTTGGCACGGATCATATCGGAAGGTTCGATATCATCGTTGACGATGACACAAACAGTATCGTGGACTGCTGCTGGCAGCTTATAGAAATTTCAGAAAAAACTGCAAACCCGGATCTGAAGTTACTTGAGTATATTCAGTCTTTCAAAAAGGAAGTCGACCGGAAATACAACGCACTCCTCACAAAATTTGCACTACCTCTTACCCATCCCTGCCGAGAACAAGAAACATCGCTTGGCAACCTTGTTTCTGACATCTTCCGGGAAGTTGCGGAGTGCGATATTATGCTCATGGGATCGGGGGCAATCAGATCTGCTGAACTCGGTCCGGCAGTCACGCTCGGTGCATTCCGGGCGTGTTTCCCCTTTAATGATTCCCTTAAACGTTTCACCATTCCAGGTAACCAGATAAAGCGAATCTTTGCCCACATTATGCGCCCGGAAAACCGGATGGGCGAAGGGGAATGCTATCAGGTAAGCACGGGTATCCGTGCGGTGTACAATGACCGTAGAAAAACTCTGGAATCACTTTCATTGAACGGGGATCCTGTCGATGAAGCCAGAAAATATACTATCGCGTTGATTGGCTACCATGTGGACAACAGCGAAAAGAACCTGAACATCCCTCTGGCGGAACTCTCGTCAGGCGGACCTTCAAAAACGGTTGCGACATCCACTACCTCAGTGCTGGAAGAGTACCTGCAGGTGCACCCGAATCTCTCCAGCCACGTTGAGGGGCGGTTTGTATACCTGAATTCATAAGGTTTTATCTCAATCTTACCAACATCAGTATAATTATGAAACTTTTTTCATGAACAGGGATAATAAATAATCATAGTTCCGCGATCTCTTTTCGCGTTTACCCATTTGATATCACTGCAGGAGTTGGAAACTATCGCTGAAATTCCCAAAGAAGAATACGTGCTGAAGTGTACATCCGCATGCGCCGGTTGCAGCGATTCGCTTGCGCTCCGGTACGTGCTCAAAGCGGCAGGACCTGATACTGTTCTTGTCGTGCCGGCATGCTGCACAAGTGTCATCCAGGGCATCTACCCGAACACTGCATTCAACATACCCGTTTATAATATCGCTTTCGGGGCTGCGGCCGCATGCGCATCGGGAATGTCAAACGCTTTCCGTGCAGCCGGGAAAAAAACAAATGTAATCGTGTATGCCGGTGACGGCGGGACGCTGGATATCGGCATCCAGGCGATGTCCGGTGCTTTCGAAC
>JBGOZZ010000218.1:0-3390 GCA_041480465.1 Methanoregula sp.
ACATCTTACCCGGATAACCCGGTAGTGACCGGGAAGAATCCCCGGTAACCCGGGTATTTTAGTCAGGTTTGTTCCATTCCGACTATTAATCTTAAACTGCATGAATGAAGAGTTCGCACCCGAATCATGAAAATCGTAATATTCAGAAATGATGAAGGATTGATACCTCTATATTCCTACGTATGATGAGCGCCGCTGCCCCTGACGGGGCGCCCCCCACGGCGGATCGGTGAGAGAGTACTTTAAATAAACCTCCCCGCCCCGCCGTGCCCCGAAGAGGCCATGAGGCGGGTGAGTCTCATAAATACGATGGATATGACAGGAAAGCACCAGGATACTGGTAGATATTTTTGAGGACATTAGCACACATAGTGAACAAACCTCTCGTTTTATTATTCATCAGCATATGGGTTGCCCACGCTGCGGTTCATATCCCCTGCATCACATGAAAAAATTTCTCACTAGGATGAAAGCTTTTTTTCATGTGTACTTTTTCAGGTATACTTCTTCTGTTCCAGCATGCAATCTATCAGTACCAGCGCCAGCATTGCCTCGGCAACCGGCACGATACGGGGGACGATACAGGGATCGTGTCTCCCGCCAACGGAAATTGCAACGACATTCCCATGGGTGTCCCGGGTCTGCTGGGTCTTTGCTATTGACGGGGTTGGCTTGACAGCGATCCGGACGATAATATCCTGACCGCTGGATATGCCGCCAAGAATGCCCCCGGCATGATTGCTTGAAAACCCGTCTTTTGTCATCGGATCGTTGTTCTCGCTCCCGAATCTGCCTGCCGCAGCGAACCCGTCGCCAATCTCGACTCCCTTGACCGCCCCTATACTCATCATTGCACCGGCCAGCTGTGCATCCAGTTTCCCAAAGACCGGATCGCCAAGGCCGGAGGGACACCCTTTGGCAACAATCTCAACGATACCACCCACCGAATCACCCGCCTCTTTTGCACTGAGGATCTCCTGTTCAATTTCTGCAGGAGAGGTTTTCCCGTGCACGGCTGAAATTCTGCTCCGGATGGTGATTCTTCGACCAGAAAGATACTTCAGGGCAACGGCACCGGCTGCGACACGGCCGATGGTCTCGCGCCCGGAACTTCTTCCTCCACCACGGTAGTCCCGGATGCCGTACTTTTCCTGGTACGTGAAATCAGCATGGCCCGGGCGGAATTTTTCGCGGAATTCTTCGTAATCCTTCGAGTGCTGGTTCTCATTGCGTACCGTGAGTGCAATCGGTGCTCCTGTAGTTTTCCCTTCGAAGATCCCGGAAAGTATCTCGACCCGGTCTTTCTCCTGTCGTGCTGAACTGAGAGGAGATGTTCCCGGGCGTCTCCGCTCAAGAAACGGTTGTATGTCCTGTTCTGCCAGGTTCATGCCGGCCGGGCAGCCGTCTATGACAACGCCGACAACTGCACCATGGCTCTCGCCAAATGTCGTAATCCGAAAATTTCTCCCCAAAGAATTCATCCTACAAGCTCCCTCACTTTTTCTGCCGGGATATCCATACCGAAGAACAGGTAAAATTGCTCCCGCGCCTGTTCAATGAACATTTCAATACCGCTGATAGTACGGCACCCTTTTGCCCGCGCCGCTTCGATCAGCGGGGTCACCGGGGGGGTATATACAAGATCGAATACCGTCAGGTCTTTATAGAGCTGGTCTTCCCGCAAGGGATTACGGGTATCCGGCTGCATACCAAGCGGTGTCGCGTTGACGACAAGATCCGGTTTGATCTGTTCAAACTTGTCCCAGGTGCCCCACGCGCAACCGAACCGTTCAGCCAGTTTTTTTGCGTTCTCCGGTGTCCGGTTCAGGATAGTCACGTCCATGTCAAGATCTTTGAGTGCATATGCTGCCCCTGCCGCCACACCCCCGGCGCCAAGAAGTACCGCCTTTGCCCCTTTCATTGAAATGAGAGGTTTTCGAACACCAAGCCAGTCCGTGTTGTAGCCGATGCCTGTCCCGCAGGCAAACACAACCGTATTCACGGCACCAATCTGCTGTGCCGCGTGTTCATCGATTTCATCAAGGTACTGAATCACATCGTGCTTGAAAGGAATGGTTACCGACAGTCCTTTTGCATCGATTGCGCGTGCGACATCCATGATCTCGTCAAGTTCAGGATCCTCAAACCAGGTATAATGATAATTGAGATGACAGAAATCAAAGAGTGCATTGAACAGCTTTGGGCTCATGCTGTGCGCACACGGGTAGCCGGCAACCCCCATGATCCGGGTCGTTGGATCCTTGTCAGCCCCAACAAGAATGGCCTCGAGTTTTTTAAATGGAACCGGAGGAAGTCTCCCGGTCCTGAAAAATGCCAGTGCTGTATTCCGCTGGTCACTGTTCGGGACACCGCGCTGCAGGAGTGCGAGAATATTTTCTGCAGCCTGGACTGGTGAAGTCTCGCTGGTATCTGTGCAGAAATCTGCAGAGGCATAATAATTCCGCCTCCGCCGGTCCATCATCGCGGCGATTTCTTCATGCAGGGGAAGACTGGTGAGCGGGGGTCTTGGTTTTTTCACCAGCCGTTGTTCGATGGTTTCGATATCAGCAACCAGGAGCACAATGGTACTATCACGACGGAGATATTCCATATTTTTTGGATCGCACACAACGCCACCTCCCGTGCTTACAATGACATCTGCAGCCGGCAGCGTTGCGATAACCTCACGCTCGACACTACGAAACCGTTCCTCTCCGTCATAATGGAAAATATCAGGGATTGAACGCCCGGTCCTTGTCTCAATCAGGACGTCGGAATCAATAAACGGAACGTTCATCTTCGAAGATAAGATTCTGCCAATTTCCGTTTTCCCGGTCCCGCGAAAACCGGTCAATACAATCCTTCTCATTTTTTAATCCCCGCAAGTATATCCCAGAATCCCGGAAACGATTTATTGACGCACTCCGCATGGGTGATGGTAACCCCTCCTATTCCCAAACCCAGAACCGCAAAACTCATCGCGGTACGGTGGTCATTGTCCGGATCGATCAGCGCCCCATGGAGGGGGGAGGGACTGATGGTGATCCGATCATCTTCAACTACTACGTCTCCCCCCAGTGCCCGTAATCGTTCAGCAGTACTGGTGATACGATCACTCTCCTTGAACTTTAAATGACCGATCCCGGTAATCGTTGTGGGCGTTGTTGCCATAGCGGCAACCATGCAGAGCGTCTGGACGGTATCAGGCGATGAAGACATATCAATCGTGATCCCATGGAGATCTCCTGTCCTCTCAACCGTCACCGCATCTCCTGCATACTTCACTCTGCATCCCATGGAACCGAGTGCGTCGGGAAATTTGCGATCACCCTGAACCGAATCAGGTCTCAGATTTTTCACCGTCACCCTGCCGCCGCAGATTGCGGCAAT
>JBGOZZ010000219.1:0-3381 GCA_041480465.1 Methanoregula sp.
ATTTTTTGCCGGCTCCACTCCCTGTACCGGAATACTGTACTTTTTAAAATACTGAAGGAGATACCCATCATTGCTTGCAATCTCCATCACCAGAGATTTTTTGTTCAACCCGAACCGTTCCACCATTATATCCACATAAGACTTGCAGTGCGCCAGCCAGCTGGACGAATAAGATGAGAAATAGGCGTAGTCCGTTGAAAAAATATGTTCCGGTGTCTCGAATTCATCCAGCTGAACGAGATGGCAGTGAGGGCAATAATAGATCTCGAGCGGGTAATATACTTCTGGCTGGTTGATATCCTTTTCTGAAAGAAAAGCGTTGGACAGGGGGGAATTGCCAAGGTCCAGAAACGGCGAGGGCAGTCGTCTTCCGCAGGATCGACAGCATTCCATGGTTACACCATACTTTGCTGAATATTCATATATTCGTCAATATGAGCAGATCGCTGGATATATACTTCATCTTCTGACAAATCCTCAATCCGGTATTCATCAATAGTGAACTGCACGGATTTTTTTAATGGGAGTACAGGATTCCATTTCAGCAGATGTATCGCCTTGTTGATGTCCAGAACCAGCATATCCGACTCCTTATTTTTCTGTCGAGATTCGTTGATATGATACATTCCGCTGCCCCAATGACAGATGATCTCCTGTACAAGATTTTCAACTGTCACCGAATTGCATGGATGAGGACCAAAATTCCACGGACCACAAAATGTTTTTCCATCTGATCCGGAGAGTGCGCTTCCGAGTAAGAGATATCCGTAGAGTGGTTCCAGTACGTGCTGCCATGGGCGTACCGAATGTGGATTCCGGAGTTCGATGGAGCGATTGCATCTCAATGATCGAATGCAGTCTGGAATGATCCGGTTCTCTGACCAGTCTCCGCCGCCAATAACATTGCCGGCACGAACCGACGCAACAGCTGGAGAATTCTTTTCCTGGAAAAATGAACGGATATAGGATGAGATGAGAATTTCAGCGGCACCTTTTGACGCACTGTAGGGATCCTTTCCCCCCAGAGGATCGGATTCCCGGTACCCGTGAACCCACTCACGGTTTTCATAACACTTGTCGCTCGTTACCATCACTGCAGCTTTTATTCCGGGATTTTTCCTGATCGCTTCAAGAATATTCAGGGTTCCGGTTACATTGGTAGTAAAGGTCTGGTGGGGATCCTTGTAGGATTCGAGCACGAGAGCCTGAGCTGCCAGATGAAAAACAAAATCCGGTCTGGATTCCCTGATTGCATCTGAAAGTACGGTAAAATCACGAATGTCTCCATTGATGTGATCGATCTTTGAATGAAGGCCGGATATGATGAAATTATCCTCACCGGTTTTTGGCGGCAACCCAAAACCGGTAACCCGTGCACCGAGTTTCAGTAACCATATTGCAAGCCATGACCCTTTGAATCCTGTATCTCCGGTAATTAAGACCTTTTTTCCTGAATACGTGGTCAAGGAGAAAGGGTTCATTGCCAAATCTTCCAGAATGCCTTATTTTCATCCCATATTTTATTCAGATAATCCATATCGCGGAGGGTGTCCATACAGGCCCAGGATCCACGATGCTTGTATACCATTAATTCTCCCTCGTTTGCAAGAATTTCAAGAGGTCCAAACTCAAAATCACAATTTTCATCCGGAGTGAGATAATCAAAAATTTTCCGGTTAAATACGAAAAAACCGCCATTAATATATTCTGATCCTGAACTAGGTTTCTCGCTGAACCTTTCAACACGTTCGCCATTAATTTTTAATTCTCCGAATCGTGCTGCCGCATTTACTCCTGTAACTGTGGCTATTTTTCCATGGTGACGATGGAACTCCAGAAGTTTTGGAATATTAATATCGGAGACCCCATCCCCATAGGTCAACATAAACTCATTATTTTTTATATATTTCTCAACTTTTTTGATCCTTGCCCCTTTCAGGGATTTTTCACCCGTATTTGCCAGAGTAACCTTCCAGTCATTTTCTTTGACGTCATTGTGGAAAACGCAGGTATTTTGGGGATTGCCTAATTCTATTGTAACATCACTGTCCATCAATTCATAATGATAAAAATATTCCTTGATCATTTCACCTTTATACCCCAGAGCGAGAATGAAATCTTTGAATCCATAAGATGCATAAATTTTCATGATATGCCAGAGGATCGGGCGGGTTCCGATTTTTACCATAGGTTTCGGGCGAAATTCCGTCTCTTCCTTAAGTCTGGTTCCGAGTCCACCACACAAAATGACAACCTGCATATAAGCACCAGTTAAGTGGTATATTGGATTTTATCAGGATAATAATTTGTTTTCACTTTATCGTAAACCCTTGGTAATAAGTCCACATTTCAATCACCAAATCTCAACGCCGGAATTCACCATTTTATTGGAAAGCCCAGAGAGATTGCCGCGCCTGATAACGTATATCCAGATTACATTTCCCTGGATGCAGCTGTATGACCGATATCGTGGAATTTTTTTAAATCCAACTAAAAATCATTCAAAGCGGATAAATAAAAACCGTATCCTGAAAAAAATAATATACCTTGCATTCATGTCCGAGAAAAATACCTACAACCACCCCGGCCACGGAAGCCCGAGATCAATACTTAGTTTTTTGAGTTCATCGTGAATTTCCCGATCCAATTTAAATAAAACCAGTAGGTAAATTCCTGCTCCAACGATAACCACAGATAATACTGCAGCTACGTGAGTAAGGGGCAGGATAAAATGAATTAAAAGAAGGAAAATTCCCATGCATCCTGCGGCGTAGATTATATTTTTTACCGGCCCATATTCGAATTTTATGGAAATAATTCGCGAAAGGAATATAAGGGCACCAAGTGCATTCAGGGTCATCGCGATAAGGGTTGCAACAGCAGCCCCGGCAATTCCCAAAACCGGAATAAGGGCTATGTCAAGGAGGATGTTTGCAATCGCAGCAACGACGGTTATCCAGAAGGCATCCTTTGGGCGGTTGAGTGCGTTCAGGCTCATCGTTCCAAGAAACATGAAGACATTGACAACCTGTACAAGCAGCAGGAAATAAAAGGCAGAGGTCCCCGCGATAAAAGAAGCTCCATATATGAAGTAAAGGAGGCGATCCCCTAAAATCCATCCGCCGATGCAAGCCGGTATTGCAAGGAGAAGGGAATAAGTAAAAGCCCTTGCCAGAGAAGTTTCAATTTCTGTAACCTTTTCTTGTGCTCCCCAAGTGCTGATCTTTGGATAGAGAACAGTATGGAAAGCCAGTGTCGTAAATGTAGCAACTGACGTGAGCTGGAACGCGGTGCGGTAGATCCCAACATCAGCATTACTCATAAAATATCCGATGATAATGGTGTCGGCATAGCAAAATACTAATGAACCACTCGCGGTCA
>JBGOZZ010000220.1:0-3363 GCA_041480465.1 Methanoregula sp.
AGAAGCGGCGCCTGGGGGATGTCGAAGCCCAGATGATCGATTACGATTTCATCAACGCTCTCGGGTATGGTATGCCACCGACGGGCGGTGTAGGCATAGGCATCGACCGGCTCGTAATGCTGCTCACCAATAATGTTTCGATAAAAGAGGTGATTTTATTCCCTTCAATGAAGAAACTACAGGAAGAAGGAGATGGAGATATAAAGAATCCCGGCCCCGATCAGGAAAGAACGTAATTCTTTTTACCCCGACAGAACTGTTATCCCAGCAGTGCTCTAACCTATTTTCCATGGTCATCACAAATCCCGGGGAATCATCCGCCAGTGCCGGGGAACCCCGGCGCCCTCACCACCATGAGGTATTCTCTGCTTCCCGCGCCGGACACCTCGACTCCCGCCTGCGCAGGTTTATCTATCGCCCTGACCGCCTCGCAGAGCGATATGTAAAACCCGGAGATCGCGTCCTCGATTTTGGCTGCGGTCCCGGGTTCTTCACCCGCGAGTTCGCGAAAAAGACCGGTGACACCGGTAAGGTAATTGCCGTGGATCGACAGGAGGAGATGCTCCGAATCTTGCGGGAGAAACTGGAGCCGGAGGGCCTGATGCCGCGTATCAGGATGCACCAGTGTGCCCAGGACTCCATCGGCCTCTCCCCGGACCGAGACGGGCAGATCGATGTTGCCTTTGCGATCTTCGTCGTCCACGAAGTCCCAAATGCGAAAAAACTGTTCCGGGAGATCGCCGCCCTTCTCGTGCCCGGCGGCCTGCTCTTTTACTCGGAGCCCCCGTTCATTGTCCCGGGCAGGGAATTCCGGGATAATCTTGCGCTGGCACAGGAAGCGGGGCTCCGGTTGATTGATAGCCGGTTATTCTTCGTGAACCGGGCGGCGGTGCTGAGGAAGGAGTGAGGCAGGAGATTTCTGGCACTAACTGAACGCCACAAAGCGGGAAAGACATCATCAGGAAATACCCTCGGATCTCCCCAATTCTGGCTCCATTTTCCCGTTCCGGAAGGCTTTTTGGCACTAATTCGCGAAAAACGAGCACTAATGTTTTGGGATTCCCCTGATTCTCTGCCCATTCGGTAGTCTGGGACTATATTGGAGCTGAAAATGGCCGCTATTAGCACCTATTGAATGGCAAATCTCCGTGTCATTTGACCTGGAGTAGCGGGAAGGAGATAGATCCCCTGTTTATGCATGTGAAAACAAGGATCTGGATCGGCAGAATGCACCCTTCAGTTTATCCGAGCAGACCCGAGCAGGCTTTCGATCTTCTTCCGGTCAAAGCCGGTGACGAATTCATCTCCGATCTGGATGACCGGGGCACCGATATACCCGGTCTTTTCGATTAACCAGTTTCTTGCCTCCTCGTTCTCGGCGATGTTGATATCCTCGAAGTCTATGTTTTTGGATTTGAGGAATTCCTTTGTCATGCGGCAATTGTTGCATCCCGGTGTTGAGTAGACTTTCACCTGTTTTTTAGTTTTGCCCCACGTCTTTCCGATGAAGGATTCACGCCCCGAGAGGGACTTGTATATCTTATATTGCCCTGGATTTTTCTTATCATAATCCTGGTGGTATTCCTCGGCCGGGTAGAAACTGGTGTACGGCCGTATTTCAGTCGTAACAGATTTTTTGAACTTCCCGGAACTGTCAAGATTCCTCTTCGAAGCCTCCGCGAGCAGTTTCTGTTCATCGTCATGGTAGAATATGGCTGTGCGGTACTGCGACCCCTTGTCTGCAAACTGACCTTCTGAATCGGTCGGGTCAATCTGGCTCCAGAAGACATCGAGAAGCTGGTTAAAGGAGATTTTTTCCGGGTCATAGGTCACCTGTACTGATTCAAGGTGCCCTGTAGTGCCGGACGAAACCTCTTCATAGGTTGGGTTCGGTTTAGCCCCGCCGGCGTATCCCGAGACTACCTCGGTTGCGCCATCAAGGTTCCTGAACGGCGGCTGCATGCACCAGAAACAGCCCCCGGCAAATGTTGCTTTCTTCAGTTCTTTGTCCATGGTATCACCGTATCAACCAGCCGAACGTGAACGTGTACGCCCGCAGGCCCGGATCAGTTCCATGAGGGACGGAATCATGAATATAAGTTTCGGCAATTTGCAAAATCTGTTATGATTCGTCCAATGGATTAGCGCCATTGCGGCGCGGAACGAAAAAAACGCGAAGGTTTAGAGCTAGCACTGGATGATTCAAACCGGGGAATAGAGAACAGGCATCCACAGGCACCAAGCGTCGCGGTTACCGGACGAACTTTGCATTCCCGGGGGAAATATTGAATCGTGAACGACAGATACGACAATTGCACCAATGGATTCATATTGAGAGAATACCAACGGTCCCAGTCACTTGTGATAAGGTTCCCCGCTGTTGATCCTGCATGCCCGGTAAATCTGTTCCATGAGCAGGAGCCGGGCCATTGTGTGGGTGAACGTCATCTTCGAGAGTGAAAGTCGCATGTCACTCCGTGACAGGACTGCCGGGGAGATACCAAGGTCTCCGCCGATAACAAATATAATCCGGTTTTTCCCGGCCAGCTCCCGCTGCCGGAAGAATTCGGCAAGCTCCACGCTCGACCAGCTGGTCCCTTTGACATCGAGAGTTATAATGAACGAACCCTGGGAGATCGCCGCAAGGATCCGTTTGCCTTCTTTTTCCATCGCGGCTTTCTCCGCAGAAATGGAAGAGGTGGTGTGCCGTTTCTCCTCAGCAAGTTCCAGGATTTGCAGGTTCACGTACGGGCGCAGGCGTTTTTCATATTCGGCAATACCCTCCCGAAGAAATTTTTCCTTGATCTTACCAACAGCGATGATCTGAATATGCATAGAGTCTTCCTGTACGCAAAAACAGGTGGATTATCCTGTAAATGTTGGAAAATATTATCCGAATAACTTTTTTGATTGTTCAAGTGCATCTACGGCAGGCAACTTTTTCCCGGTCAGGAACTCAATACATGCCCCTCCACCTGTCGAGATATGGGTGAAATCGTGTTCAATGCCCATTTTTTCGATGACCGCGGCAGTGTGACCGCCCCCTACAACGGAGAATTCGACCTTCGATGCTGCCTTCAGTAATTCATAGGTTCCGGTTGCGAAGTCAGCATCTTCAAAGACACCGGCGGGCCCATTGAAGACGACAGTACCTGACTTTTTAAGGGTCTGCACCATCGATACAAGAGAATCCATTCCGAGATCGAGCACCGGTGTATCCTCAGGGATTCTGTTAACCGGATATTCGACACGGTGGTTGTTCTGCCGCACAGCAACTGAATCCGGCATAACAACCCGGTTCCGGTACAGGGAAAGAATCTCTTTTGCCTTTTCTATTTCCGGCTGGTACTTGAGCTGGGCGAT
>JBGOZZ010000221.1:0-3357 GCA_041480465.1 Methanoregula sp.
GTCGATCATACTCGTATTCGTTGTGATCGGGGTTGTTGCATTCGTTGGTGTACTTGCGACACTGGCTTTCGGAAATATGATTGTCTTTGGCAGTGCGTTAATCCTTTTCCTCCTCCTTCTTGTCGTTCTTGCTGTTATCGCCGCTGCAATGCAGGGCATTTTTGTTACGGCTCTCTATACTTATGCAAGGACCGGGACGATCCCTTCAGCATTCAGCAGGGATCTTATCCAGCAGGCGTTTACCCCAAAACCAGTCGGGCCGGGAAATATCTGAAAACACTCACTCTTTTCAACCATGGCAGATCCACGCACACCTCCGTGTCCGCCAACAACTTTCAGGCCGAGTTCCTGATAGTTATCCTGTCGTACATCAAGGGGAGCCGGATACCCGGTAAACCTCAAAGGGAATTTTTTTGGTCAGGGCGTTTAATGGACAATCCAATACCTTTACCGTTCCTGGCTTCCAACTCATCTGTATGGAGAAAAATGCAGCATGGGATGCGCTTCCGGGGAAGACGTCTGAGGAGAAGCTACGATCTCTTGGTGCTATGAAGGGAAGCATGCTCGATATCCGCATGCTGGATGAGATCTGCCGGAGATATGACGTCGAGGTCTATTTATTTTTCGAAGAAGACCTTACACGTACCCGGACCCTGGAATCCGTGCTGGAAGAATTTGGCCCGGTGCCGGAGTACGGACGCCCCTACATCACTGTCGGAAGTTTCCTGCGATTCACCCGGGAGAATGACCCGTCATTCGAGCGGACCATGCGGGACTTTCCGCTCGTGATCGAGGTTGTGAATACAGGTGAGATGCTGTCGCACGCATATGGAACACCTGTTCGTTTCATCACGGGACTGATGCCGTTTCTGGACGAAATGGATGTTGATGCTGATCCGACCTGCTGACCGGGACATAGTTTCTTTGTCTCCTTTGATCCCCGATTCTTTTTAGCCCAATAAAAAAAATACTGTGAGAACAGCACGATCTCCATGGACCCTCAATCCACAAGCCCTCCTTTAAGGCGTGAACTTGGCCTTTTTGAAGTAACACTATCCGGGGTAGGGATTATCCTTGGAGCCGGGGTGTATGTTCTCATCGGCCAGGCAGCAGGACTTGCCGGTAATGCGCTCTGGCTCGCGTTTGGACTTTCAGCGATCATGGCGCTCTTGACCGGGTTGAGCTACGCCGAACTCTCCTCCATGTTTCCAAAAGCCGGCGCAGAATATGACTATATCGCGAATGCGTTTAATGCACGGCTTGCGTTTGTCATTGGCTGGCTGGTTTTTCTCTCGGGAGTCCTCGCTGCTGCCACGGTTGCACTCGGTTTTGCAGGGTATTTCTCTGCCCTGACCAGTTTTCCGCTGATCATCTCTGCAGTCGTTCTTCTGGTGTTGCTTACTGCCCTTCTTGGGTATGGAATAAAAGAGACCGCATGGGTCGCGGTGATCTCAACACTCATCGAGGTATCAGGACTTGTCATCATCATTGCTATAGGCCTGCCGCATCTCGGGAGCGTCAATTACGGGGAGATGCCGCAGGGTTTTTCCGGGCTCTTTGCCGCATCGGCCCTGATCTTTTTTGCCTACCAGGGATTTGAATCCATGGTCAAGTTTTCCGAAGAGACAAAATCGCCTGAGACCACAATCCCCAAAGCACTGGTATTCGCTGTCGCCATCTGCGTTATTCTCTATATACTGGTTGCCCTTTCCGTGGTATCCGTACTGGGATGGCAGCAGTTATCGGTCTCAAAGGCACCTTTTGTTGATATCGTATCCACTACGCTCGGTCCTGGCGCTGCGATCCTCATTGCGATCATTGCCCTCTTTGCGACGGCTAATACCGCCCTGATGTCCATGTATGCCTCGTCACGGATCCTCTACGGGATGGCGGGATCATCCCGGTTAACCTCTGGTTTTGGCTGGGTTCACCCGGGTACACGGACCCCGTGGACTGCTATTGTGCTCTGCGGAATCCTCTCGATTGCTCTCATTTTTGCCGGCGACATTGCCTTTATTGCCAACGTGACCAACTTCACGCTCTTTGTCACCTTCATCGTGATCAATGCGGCGGTTATTGTCCTGCGATATCATTCCCCGGAATCCCCACGACCTTTCCGGATTCCCTTCTCGATTGGCAGGCTGCCGCTGATCCCCCTTGCCGGGCTGGTTTTCTGCATCTTCCTCCTCACCCAGCAGGAGTTACCGGTGCTTGGGTTCGGCGTGGTGCTTACGGGAATCGGGGTAGTGCTCCTGATTATCGCGGGACGCTATGCGGTAAAGAAAACATAACAATGCCTTTCCGGACTCCTTTATAGAAAAACGATCTAATCTGAGATAGCAACACATCTATCCGGGAACAACGGGAACACACCTATGGCAAAAAGATCCAAAGCATACATCTGGCAGTTTGTTATCGGGCTTGGTTTACTTTCCGGGATATGGACCGCGATCGGAATCGATCCCGAGGCGGTGATCCTGAATGTTCTGGGAAACATGGTCGGGGCCGTGTACGCTGATCCCGGGGTCCGGTCTCTTCTTCTCATCCTCCCCACGATCCTGCTTGTCATCTCCGTCATCGGGGCTTACCGGCGGGGAAGAGTGCTGGGGCTTATCTCGGTTATCGTAGCCTATGTTTCAGGACTCTTTATCCTCGTCTCGATCATGATTTCAGTCATTCTTCTCAGTATCGCCATTATTACCGGGTACCTGGCAACCAACCGGCATCTGAGAAAAAAACTGACGGGTACCTGACCTTCATCTTATAAATTCAAGAAAGACCAACTGGTTAAAGCATGAGCATGTTTCCTAAAAAGAATCTTTTTTTAGTATTTGATTCCTTCCTCCCCAGCAAATACCTTCTTAAATTCAGGAAATTCATTTTTTTTGAGCCATTCCTGGGAAACGATATTGCGAACCGGGGCAGACTTTCCCACTACGGCAGCCAGGATCGCAAAGAGTTTGCAAAATCGCTGAAAAAGATCCGTTCAGAGACGGAACTCCTGTTAGAAGACATAGAGGCATACAACATTTACATGGCCGTACGGCAGACGCAGAAAGTGCCGGGGGATATTGCAGAAGTTGGTGTCTATAAAGGAGGTTCAGCTAAGATCATCTGCTCGGCAAAGGGAGAAAAACACCTCCATCTTTTCGACACGTTCGAAGGCCTGCCAAAAGTGGATGATATAGATATGGTCTGGCCTTTTTATGAGGGTAAGTTTGCCGCTTCGTGCGACGGCGTGAAGGAGTACTTAAAAAATGATAATAACGTGTTTTTCTATAAAGGTATCTTCCCCGTTACATCAGATCCGGTGAAAGAAAAAACATTTTCCATGGTAAACCTTGACGTCGATACCTA
>JBGOZZ010000222.1:0-3334 GCA_041480465.1 Methanoregula sp.
CAGCTGGAATACCTTCCCGCCTTCGCCTGCGTCATCGATGGCGCACCAGACCGTGTGCGGGCGTCTGGGATTGTTCACGGTTACCTTTCCCGCGGTTACAGGAAATGGAATGAAGGTAATTTTTTTCAGCGCCCCTATAACATTCGGCAGGTTCTTCTCATCAACTTCGCCAAGGAACTTCGCAGTAATATGAATATTCTTCGGCTCCACAAACGTAAGGCGTGCCTGGCACCCGCGGATCGTCTGCTGGGCTGAGGTTAACTGGTCTTTGATCTCGTCTGAAAGCTCCAGTGCAATAAATGCCCTGACCATTAGGGTACTATTATTTCATACCACTACTAATGGTAATCGATTGCAGGGAGTGCCTGGGTCAAGATGCATAAACCAAGTTTTTTTTACGAACAATTCCTAATTCATAGATGACAGACCAGAGAGTGTTTTTTGTGCCGGAAAAATCGCAGTTGATCGTGTATACGCTGGAACATTGTCCGAATTGTGACATTCTGAAAGGCTTTTTAAAAAAAAGCGGCCATAAATTCATTGAACATGACCTCTCAACTGCAGAATCGCTTACCGAGCTGCGAATGAATGGTATCTTTGTAAATGAAGCTCCGGTCTTACAGAAAAGCTCAGATTTTTATACCTCTGCGGATATTTTTCCCTCAGGCAAGCTGGATGCAGAGCACATATCAAGGCTGATATCGGGTGAATGATGGCGCAGAGGGAGACAAAGCAATTAACGTTTGACGGAATTACCGTACCTGTCCTCCCCTTCGTCCGTACATCCGACGGGCACATTATCGAATGGAACCGTGATCGTATTGTCCGCCAGATCGTTGAAGAGACAAAGCTTGTTGAGACCTTCTATGGATATGAAGGGGCTGACGAAGCGACGGCCCAGGATATTGCATACGAGGTGGAAAACCGCATCAAGAACATGGGTCTGAAATCGCTCTCCGGTCCGCTCATCCGTGAGATTGTCAACATCACGCTGCTCGAGAGGGGCATGATACAGTACCGCAATGTTTCAACCCGTGTCGGTACTCCGGTTTTTGATGCACACCAGATCGATGTGGGCAGGGGGTTTGAGGCGCACGACAATGCAAACCTCCAGGAAAATGCTGAGACCTCGCACAAGAAGAAAGCAGACAAGATCTCAAAGGAACAGTACCTGCTTCAGCTCCCCCCTGACCTTGCCGATCATCACCTTTCAGGCGAGATGCACATCCACGATCTTGAGTATTTCGGTACGCGCCCATTCTGCCAGGACTGGGACCTGCGTTATTTCTTCTACTATGGTCTGATGCCTGACGGCAATGGAACGAAGGCTTCGGTCGCGGGTCCTGCGAAACGTCCTGAGGTTGCAATCCTCCACGCCGTGAAAGCACTCGGATCTGCCCAGACAAATTTTGCCGGCGGGCAGGGTTACTATAACTTCCTCACCTTCCTTGCTCCGTACATGGAGGGGATGGCATATAACGAGATCAAACAGAACATGCAGATGTTCGTCTATGAAATGACACAGATGATGGTAGCCCGGGGTGGTCAGCTCGTCTTCTCTTCAATCCAGCTCTCACCGGGAGTACCGACACTCTGGCAGGACAAGCCCTGCATTTATAAGGGAAAAATCTGGGACGGCAAATCAGCCCCCCTTCGCACCTATGGAGAGTTCGAGCGGGAGGTGCGATTACTCTTCAAGGCACTTATGGAAGTGATGCTTGAGGGAGATTACTGGGGCAAACCCTTCAACTTCCCAAAGCCCGAAATCTCTATAGAGCCCGATTTTATGAATGAACGGGAGGAGTTCAACGCAAAGAACCCTGACCTTCCTACGTTCCAGGAATTATACCTGATGACCTTCGAACTCGCCTCAAAGTTCGGTACACCCTATTACGACAATCAGCTTCCTGCGTATCGAGGAGCTGGTAAAGGGATCTCCTGTTACCAGTGCTGTGCATACCAGTTCTCCACGGTGGCAGACAAGGATTCGGATTTTGACAAGAAGATGTACTTTGAGGATGGCAGGCATTTCTCTATGGGCTCCTGGCAGGTTGTTTCTGTGAACTGCCCCCGTGCGGCATACAATGCAGAAGGAGATGATGCCCGTCTCTTTGCCGAACTCAAGGCGCTTATGGATGTCGCGGTGGATATCTTCAAGATCAAGCGCCGCTGGATGAACCTTATCCGGGCGAACAGCCGGATGCCATTTGCGATGCAGCGCCCGAAAGACCCGAACACGGGTGAACGTGGTGCACTTGCTGTCGATCTTGAAGGATTGGTATATACTGTCGGCGTGATCGGTGTCAATGAGATGGTACAGCACCACACCGGCAAACAGCTCCACGAATCAAAAGAAGCATTCAGGCTTGCCATACGGGCGATGACAGAAATGGAGTTGTATGGCCGCGAGCTCTCCGCAAAGAACAACATGACCATTGCCCTCGCCCGGACACCTGCAGAGACGACCGGACAGAGGTTTGCGGTTGCCGATCTCCTCGATCGTCGCTATCACAATTTTGCGGTGAAAGTTATCAAGGGTGATATTGAAGAAGGCCTGGAAATGCTCGGAAAGACCCGTGATCTTCCTGTGTACTATACGAATGGTACCCATGTGGCGCCGGGGGCAAATGTCCCGCTCACCAAACGAATGGAAATCGAGCACGTGTTCTTCCCTATTGTTGACGGGGGGAATATCTTCCATATCTGGCTGGGAGAAGCACGCCCGGATCCCCGGGGACTCATGGATATGGCAATGAAACTCTGCCGGAACACCCAGATTGGGTATTTCGCCTTTACCCGCGATATCACCGTCTCGCTTCGGCAGTTCCACGATATGCGATCGGCAAAGAAATCAATCACTCCTTATATCCCGACAGATTTTCCTGTCAAAGTATAATCCGGGAATTCCTTATCAAAGGGCGGGTCACTCAGGAAGAGGCAGTGCATGTCCCCCTACAGCCGTGATTTGCGATTTCGCTTGTCTGCCAGGGGCTTCCCCTGTTTCCCAACACCGGTATAAGAAGTTATAATGCCAAAGGGATGACACGACGGCGGACGTGAAGGAGTGTACATCAATAAAATGGTGTTCCCTCAAACATTATTGTTTTCCTGATACGAGCAATTGATTGCCTCTGCATCCCGATTACGACGAACGCCGCCGCCCCCGACGGGGCGCCCCCGCAGCGGATCAGTAACTAACTAAAAACACCTCCCTGCCCTGCCTTGCCTCGGAGAGGCCCTGAGGCGGGTGACCCTCATTCGGGTGTATGAAAATGAGGAGTCAGAATGGGACTATACCCTCTTAAAAATATCAACCGGTACTGACTTTTTTAAG
>JBGOZZ010000223.1:0-3323 GCA_041480465.1 Methanoregula sp.
ATCATCAGGGTGCCGGTAAAGATGACGAGGGCCTGATAGTGAAGGAGAGAGGGACTTTTTTTTAATATCTACCGGGCACTCCATTGTCAGAAAATGGCTCTGCAGTCCGATGATGTCAGGTACCGCACTTTCGCACCGCTCAGGCCTGAGCCTTATCTCACTGAGTGCGGGAGTGATCCGGTGCTATGTTGATCGAACTCCGCAAGGGAATGACGCTTCACCCGGGCACCTTTAACGCGGTGATCGCACCCGGGAAGGTGATGATCTCCGCACTCAACACCAACACGGATCTCCAGCGGTTCCTCTTCCTGTACGTGAGCGGCAACTACTCGCGCCTCCTCTCTTCGATCAACCGCTCATCCAAAAATTTTGAGGTTCGCAGGGCATTCACTGCTCACCAGCTCTTCACCATACTTAAAGAGGCGAGCCATACTATCCTGCTCCTTGAGCACGATCCAACGCTCTTTGATGATGCAGAGGAGATGATACCGCAGATTGCGGGAATGCTCAAAGATATCGGCCGCGAATCACTCGTTATCCTGTACGCTCCGTCCATCGACCGCTCGTTCTCCGGGTTGATGCGACAGGCCGATCACATCATCGAGATCGCTCCGGCTGACGATTTAGCCGGCACCACACCGAATCACATCTCCCGCTCGGATCGTTACAGGGGAACCCTCCCGTATGCGCAGCGGACACTGGAGGTATCGTAATGGGAAGGAGTTTTGAGAGCGTCAGTCAAGGGATGAAATGCATTGCTGACCGCTGGGCCCGGTCATCACGGGCTCTTAAAAAGGAAGACCAGCAGTACGGTGAAAAACTGGTGGAACTTGCAAAAAAGCATTCGGGCGAATCGTTCATTGGCTGTGATGATCCGCTCGAAGCTTGTAGTCTTCTCAGCGCTTGTCGGATGATGAAACGCCAGGACGAGATCAAATCACATCCGAGGGAAGATGGAGATCATTGACCCTGGGCATAGTAGAACGATGGGGGTAATCCTGAATAACAGACGAAGTTCTCCTTTGCCTTTTCCCTTAGCGGAGGCCCATCGTGATCTCATTTCCGGTATCTGCACCTGCCCCCGGGCAGGGAGATTTTGTATCTCCAGTGAAATCACAAACCCAAATCAGATAACCCGGGATGATTGTCAGGGCGTCGGCCGAGCGGCCAGCGGTACTTTCTTTCCGTTTCTTTGATCGGCAGATCGTTGATGCTGGCAATCCGGCGCTTCATCAGGCCGCTGGGATCGAACTCCCAGTTCTCATTTCCATACGAGCGGAACCAGTCACCTGAGTCATCATGCCACTCATATGCAAACCGTACCGCAATACGATTATCAGTAAAAGCCCACATCTCTTTAATCAGGCGATAGTCAAGTTCCCTTGCCCACTTCCGTTTCAGGAACTCGACTATCTCCTTGCGTCCGTTTATAAACTCAGCCCGGTTACGCCATGTGCTGTCAATGGTATATGCCAGCGACACCTTGTCGGGGTCACGTGAATTCCAGCCATCTTCTGCCATACGAACTTTCTGGACTGCCGTTTCTTTGGTAAACGGCGGCAGTGGGGGTCGATTTGCCTCGGTCATATGCGTTCATGTGCCGTTCTCACTGATGAACCTGACGTTTTCTGCATAGTACAGGAAAAATGGTTACATATCTCATGAAGATAGTACTGAAATGTAACCGTCTGGCCGCTGTAAACCTTCAGGCATTTGAAATGAAAATCGCACTCCTGAAGGAGACAGCCGGTCTGTGGTTGACAATCCAAAAAAACAAAAGAAATGAACCAGGGAGCATAGTATGGGACAGATAGCAGTAATCGGCCCGGCTGATCCAACAGCTGAAGAATACGAGACCGCCCGGACCGTTGGTTTCCTGATCGCGGGAAATCACGAAACCGTTGTCTGCGGCGGGCTTTCCGGCGTGATGGAAGCAGCCTGTAAGGGGGCAAAGGAACAGGGCGGCCTGACCATCGGCATTGTGCCGGATACCGGTAACGGGAACCGGTACCTGGATATTGTGATTCGCACGGGACTCGGGCATGCACGGAATGCACTGGTTGCCCAGTCTTCCGAGGCCGTCATTGCAATCGGGGGAGGTTACGGGACTCTCTCGGAGATTGCCATCGCACTGAAGACAAAATGCCCGGTTTTTGGCGTAAAAACGTGGGATATCGAGGGGGTAATGAAGTGCACAACACCCGAAGAAGCGGTGCTTATGGCAGTACGCGCCGCACGCCTGTCTCCCGGGTATCGTACCCCCCGAGCCGGTCCATAATTCCCTTAAAAGTGGGCGAGGTAACGGCCGTACAGAGTTCCGCGACCCTCGGGTCATCAAGGTGCTCGCGGCGGATGGCAATCTCGTAGCGTTCGGTTGCCACGGGTTTGAACGGGAGCCCGAGTGCCTTTGCCGCACTATAAACACACATCCCCGCTTCCGCCTCGCCGGATTTCACGGCAAGTGCCACTGCAAGGTGCGTGGTTACTTCACGCTCATAGCCCCGGATTGCCCCGGGACTGATTCCCCGTAATGCAAGCTCATGATCCAGCAGCATCCGCGTACCCGAACCCCGCTGGCGGTTGATGAACTGGTGATGCGTGAGGTCGCCAAATCCAATACCATCTTGGGATACGATACCCTGCTGGCGCTCTGCAACACAGAGAAGGACAATCTCTTCGCCGGGCAGGTATTTTTCAAGGTACGGGATATTATAATCACCATTCTCCGCAAGCAGGTGCATGGGAGCTGCATGGCACTCGTTTTTCTTCAGGGTGAGGAGGCCCCCCATACTCCCGACATGGGTGGAGTGGAGTCCAATCTCCTTCTGCTGGAGAATGTCGGCAAGATAATCGATGAGAGGATCGTGGCTCCCGGCGACAAGGAGTGCTTTCTCTGCTTCGGCACGGGAAACGGTGAGGGTCGCCGTCACCTCCTGGCCGGCTTCGGAGCCTTCAGCTCCGGCGGGTATTCTGAGGTATGCGTTTGACCGCACTGCACTCATCTGCACCCCTGCACCTCGTGAAAGGGGAGAAAGCACCCAGCGGTCTCCCACGCGTCCCAGCGAGCAGAGGATGAATTCATCACTCCCGATATCCTTGGACACGGAAACCGTCAACCGGGCATCAACCGAACCAGATGAAGGTACGGGAAGTCCGAACATGTGGATGAGGGGTGTCACGATCTCGCGAAGCACCGTCAGCGCGGAGAGGGGATACCCCGGCATACCGATGACCGGTTTTGTATCAATCCGCCCGATAATGGCCGGTTTGCCGGGTTTGATCGCGATGCCGTGGACCAGCACCTCCCCGAGTTCTGCAATCAC
>JBGOZZ010000224.1:0-3315 GCA_041480465.1 Methanoregula sp.
ATAGAAATGGCTGTTGACCGAAACGCGTTTGGAAGGCAACGGGAATCCTTTGAAACGGATATATCCATCGGGGGGGTAGAAGGAGGATCGTTCCATGCGGTTTTTATCCGTGCTCCTGTAGCAACATCTGCTGGCGTTGGTGTAAAAGTGCTTGCCCGGATAGATCAGGGCATCGTTGCTGTGGAGAAGGGAAAGCATATGGCATTTTCATTTCACCCGGAACTTGGTGGGGATACCCGGTTACATGAGCGGTTTTTACGGTTGCAGGGGATATGAACGATTTAAAGCTATAGTGTAAAAATCTGGTATAATAACGCCATTTATGGCGCGTATCACTATTACCCTTGATGTTCAGGGATCCGTTTAATCTTTTTACCATCATTTCGAAAAAAAAACAGAAATAAAGCCACCGAACGGGGTCGGCTTATTCCAGTAATTATTTTTAGGGACGTTGATGGCAATTGGACAATTCCTATTCAGCCGTGGGATTTCTCACCAGCCGTGAAATTATCTCAATCTCGGAGCGTCAGATATTCAATAACTGCAAAACCCGCTGCAGCAGATTATGACCACAGAGCGCGTTTGTTACCAAAGGTGTGAATGTATTTATCGTTTTTTCTTATGGTGATCGTGAAGTGCCTCCTCCAAAATTGTGCTCATTGGGATTTCCGGAACGGAAGATGCAAAGTATGTTTAATACTTTTGGTGTCATTATGATTCTTTGGAAAAATATCGCAGGCTGATTCATGAATTCAGCACAGTTCGTTGACAGCATCCTATCGGCGCGATACCTGCGGGAAGGTGAAAAAACATTTGGAGATGTTTGCCATCGTGTTGCCAATGCAGTGGCAGACAACAATGCTGAGGCCGCAAAATTCTATGATATCATGGTCTCACTGCGTTTCCTCCCGAATTCCCCAACACTTATGAACGCAGGCACGGATCTTGGTCAGCTATCAGCATGTTTTGTTTTGCCAGTCCCTGATTCCATTAACGGGATCTTCGATGCCATGAAAAATGGTGCGATCATTCACAAGACAGGCGGAGGAACGGGATATAATTTCTCGCATATCAGACCCAAAGGATCGCCTGTTCAATCTACTGATGGGGTCGCTTCAGGTCCGGTATCCTTCATGGGTATTTTTAATGCGGCAACCGACGTCATTAAACAGGGCGGTCGACGGCGAGGAGCCAACATGGGGATCCTCAACGTATGGCATCCTGATATACTTTCATTTATCACGGCAAAATCACAGGAAGGGGCTCTCTCCAACTTTAATATCTCTGTCATGGTCAATGACAAATTCATGAAGCTCGTTTCCCGGAAGATGTTTAATACAGTCTGGGTTATCCATCCTTATTCTTCTGAAGGGATAACGGTCGGCCGAATATGGTCGGCTATTGTGGAGGGGATCTGGAAGAACGGGGAACCGGGATTGCTTTTTTATGATGAGATAAACAGGTTCAACCCGACACCCCGTCTTGGGGATATCGATACAACAAATCCCTGCGGAGAACAGCCGCTGCTGCCGTTCGAGAGTTGTGTTCTTGGCAGCATCAATCTCGCTTCATTCGTCAGGAATGGTTTTTTTAATGAAACTGAACTGAACAAGGCAGTTCGAACTGCAGTATGTTTTCTTGATAAAGTCATTGAAAAAAATATCTACCCGATCCAGGAGATAGAGGTGGCAACCAAAAAAACCCGGAAAATAGGTCTGGGACTTATGGGTGTCCACGATGCCCTTCTCATGATGGGTCTGGCATACGATTCTCCAGAAGGAAGAACCTGGTGCGAAAGCATCATGAAGTATGTAACCGACACTGCAGTGGATGAATCGCACATCCGTGCAGAACAGCTCGGACCATTTCCTGCCTGGGAAGACAGCGTCTGGAAAGGATTGCCGGTGAGGAATGCAACTCTTACCTCGATAGCCCCTACCGGAACACTATCCCTGCTCGCCGGGTGCTCAAGTGGTATCGAACCGCTTTTTTCATTTGCCTACACGAGAATGAATACGGTCGGAAAGACATTTGTTATTGTTAATCCGATCTTCCGTGCGATGCTTGAAAAAAATCTTTCTGAAAGAGGCTCTTCAGAAAAAGAGCTGATGAAACGAGTAGAAGAAGCTATTTGCCATGTTCACGAAACCGGAACTATCCAGGACCTGGACTGGCTCCCGATGGAACTCCGGGCCCTTTTCAAGACTGCACTTGATATCCACTGGAAGGATCATATCCTGATGCAATCTGCATTTCAGAAACATGTCCACGCCTCGATCAGCAAGACAATTAACATGCCGAATACTGCAACGAAAGAGGATTGTGCAGAAGCACTCCTGATGGCATGGCAGCAAAAACTAAAGGGGATCACCATTTACCGGGCAGGTAGCAGACAAAGGGTGGTTCTCAATCTTAAAAAATCTCCAGCAGATTCAGGAACGGAAAGCCTGAGAGATTCCTGCAACCCCCAATAAGTCTTACCGGAATGGTTTCAGCATCATCTCCTTCGATATCCTCGGCATTTTCCTGAACCTGCCAATTCTTCTTCATATCTTTATCCTTCAGATCTTTGGGCATCAGCTCGATTGCATAATGCCATGTTTCCTGGGCATCGACCTCTTGTTTCTTAGATATAATCAAATCCTTCTTCCTGGTGTTTGCGGCCGGCCTTTTTTAAGAGCCACACTCTTTCTTTCCGCACCATGCCAATCTCTCCGGTGAACAGCAGGTCAGCAATTTGCAACACGGTATCGAAATATTTCCTCAGTTTTGCCAGAATAATAAGGGAACCTGCCGCCCCCCTCCTCATCCAGTGGTTGTTGGATTTTGTCCAGCATTTCAGTTCATCGAGATATTCCGGGTATAGTTCCATGAAGCTGCCCATCGTATGATTGCAAAAACTGTCACATGTCGCCCGGTTGGTGATGTATGAATCTATCCAGTGACGGAACACGGTCAGATCCTGTCTGTCGTACCGGGTGACGAGAAGATGAGCACAGCTGGAGACGATAAAGGCTTCTTCACAGTAGTTCGATCTATAGAGTTCTTCGCAAAGCGAGAAGATCTCATTCTTTTCCCGGAATTTTATTCCTGCCCAGTATCTTTTTGCGATTTTTCCAACTACCGGAACATTAACTCCGTAATAACTTAATGCTCTCTTTAAAGAACCACTGAAAGCTTGCCTGGGTGGCAGGATCTGCATTGGCCTTGAGGTCTTTTCTGATATGTGCGATGACCGGATCCATAGCGAATGTTTAGGGTAGATCAGAAATAAGCAATATGATTAGTACAGTCCCAGTAAAAATCCTGATGAGA
>JBGOZZ010000225.1:0-3303 GCA_041480465.1 Methanoregula sp.
ACCCCAATAGCAAGCGTTTCGGCGTTCAACCTGATCGTCCAGTCGGTTATCACCGACAACCCGTTTGCCTGTGTATCGTATATGACCGCCGGGGAAACCCACGACCCGGTAGAAAAGACCCGGGAAAGTTACACCGCGAAGATGGTGTACGAGGACGTTGAGGCTGTGACTGTCGGGACCGGCTCACACAAGTTCAACACCATCGCCGGGTTCAACGCCGGGGTCACCGCGTTGCTTGCTGCCGCTGATGTGACCACTGCACACAGCGGTTCAGCACTCCATGATGCAGAGAATGACGCCTTCAGCGCAACCATCCGGTGCCACGATGCCAACGGAGAACTGTACATGCTGAACTTCAGCCGTGACCGGGTCACCCTCACCTCCTACTCTGACGAGGCCATCCGCACCGCGGTCGAGACCTGGGCGGACACCGTCCCGGCCTTCGCATAATCTCACTGGACGAAACGACCCGGAGGGGAGGAGACCCCCGGTCCCCTCTCTTTTGTGTTCCTCTCGTCATTTGTGGAGGACCGTTATGGAAACCGAAATGGTGGGGATTCTGCTGGGAGTGACGCTCTATCCTATGTTGTTTGCCATCTACCAGAAGATCGGCAAATATGATGAGATTGTCGAGGAGTTCAAAAAACTGAGGGCTGAACATGATGCCCACAAAGAGAACTATCATGGACACTAAAACCGTATCCCATGCAATAGCGAAAGTGACCGGCCTGTACCGGGGTAAATTCGGCGGGCTTGAATCCCTTACGGTAAACACCCCGCTGACCCAGGACGAAGTGCGGCGGAATCCTATCTTCTATGAGCTGGACCTGAATCCCGACATGAGCGATGAGAACCTGATTATCGATGTGATCTTCGACAACCTATCCCCTCTACGGTTGCAGGACCTTCGGAGAGGGACGGATATTCCGCGAGGAGTCCGGTTCTGGCCGGACTGGTTCGATATCCCTCCGTATGAGGAAATGCACGACATTGATGGTCGCCTGGTATATCCACGAGAACCTGGTATCCACACGGTGCAGATCCGGACCGGGCGTCGCAAGTTTGCGCAGATGGGCCGGGTCCGGGACTTCAGCCCGGACAATGGCGGGTATACCAGCCCGGTGTTCGAGATCGCGATCACTGAGGAACGATATGTTTGAGGATGAGCTACAGACGCGGTACGCAATTTGCGGGACCGGGGTCCTGCTCGGGCTCATCTTTTTGCTAGCCCATCTCCCGATAATCCTGCTTATTGTTCCGGTCGCGGTACTGTTCCTCGGTATCGTTGCAGACCCGGAAGAGACGCATGCCGTATGGTACGGGATGCTGCACACGATCGGGATATTTGACGTTTCCACGCTGACCGATGCAGAGAATATGAACTATGCAGAGAAAAAACATTACTTCTGGTTCGGGGAGGTGGGGATGGCCGGTATTCTTGCGGGGAGCATCGCGGTCCCTGCCGGGATCTGGTTTGCAGGACAGGCCGAGATCTCATTAGCATTCATCGGGGCTGCGGTCCTGTTTCTTCCGCTGTTTGTTTTCATGCCTAAGCTGATCCAGTGTGGTATGAAGGCAGATACGATTGCAGTGATTGATGCGTTCGGGAAGAATGAGCAGGTAAAGAAAGTGTTCTGGACCTTGTTCGTCGCTATGGCCGGGCTGATACTGGCACGGGTTGTTGACCCGGTGACAGCTCAGCAGGTGGTGGGGATGATTACGGGGATGGGGGTGTGAGGGGGAAAAAATGGGAGCATCACTCATCCCCTCTCCCCATTGTGTTTTTCAGGTACTGATGATTCAGGGTATGATACCTTATAACCGCGTTGTTCCTTCCAGGAGCCATTTCCAGACCGGTTGTATGATAATTGTTGCCTCTCCCACCTTCCGGAGATCCTCCTGTCCACTGGTTAGAATAATACCCTCTTTCAGGTTGAGGGCAGCCATTGCCTCAAGGAGACCTCCGGTTTCCCGGTCCGTATTCTCATCATTCAGTTCGTGGCATACCTGAATCGCCCCGGTGATTTTTCTTCCGTCTTTAAGGATAAAATCGCACTCCCGTTTTCCTGAATAATAATATACCTCATTCCCCCGGCGCCTGAGCTCGATGAATACGATATTTTCCAGAAGTCGTCCTTTGTTCGGGGATAAGGAAAAACCGCCGAGGATGCTGAATGCCGTATCGATACTATAGATCTTCCTCGGGGAGTTCAGTTGTTTTTTTACCGAATAATCAAACCGCAGCAGTTCGAAGAAAAGATATGCACCGCTTAAGTAGGTGATATATTCCTTGACGGTGATGGCATTTTTCAACCCGAGGCTTTTTTTCAGGGAGTTGTAGGTGAAGGGAAGCGAGATTGCCGATGCGAGGATTCCTACGAGCTCCCGGACGAGCCGTTGCCTCCGGATGGAGTACCGTGCGATGATATCCCGGTAGATGATGTTATCATACAGGGTTTTTATGTACTCCCTGTCCTGGTTTTTGAGATATTCCGGCATACCACCGCTTTCTGCATACGAGCCGAATGCGGTTACCAGTTTTACCCGCTCTTCCGGAATATAGAGGGAATCCTTCTTCACCCCGATCTTTTTAAGGCGGAGGAATTCGGCAAAGGAAAAAGGATACACTTCGAACAGCTTGTATCTTCCCGTAAGCCGTGTGCCGAACTCTTTGCTCAGCAGTGATGCATTCGAGCCGGTGATAACTACTTTTTTCCCTTCATCCTGAAGCCTCCGGACGAAGGTCTCGAACTTGTCAATGTTCTGGATCTCGTCGAAAAAATAGGTTGCCGAAGGCCCGTATATTTCGATGAGGACTTCATTGAGACTCTCGAATTCTTCTGCCCGGAAGGCGAGCAGCCGTTCGTCTTCGAAATTAATATAACAGTACCCGATCTTTGTCCGCATGATCTGTTTTAAAAGTGTTGATTTGCCGCATCTTCGTATCCCGGTAAGGATTAGCACCCTGTTGTCTCCGAACGCTTCGAGGACCTGCTTCAGGACTGTCCGTTCGACAAAGACACCCCCTTTTTCGATCTGGCTTTTTTGCTGGATAACGAGTTGCCGCAGGAGCTCAATGGATACCATACTAATTACTAATTAGCAGAATTGATAAAAGTTACTCATTAGCAATGAGTGGTTTGTCAGGTCCCGGGACTTGCCGAGATGGCGAACCCGATGATATCGTTGAGAATAATTTTCCGGGATGTCGATGACCTGAGGAGTCCGGCCATTACTCTGTTTGTATCAATAACAAGGAGTAGGGTAGCACCTTCGGCAGGTAAATATCAGGAGAACACCCTG